>JBCBXS010000210.1:0-5101 GCA_039816475.1 Pseudomonadota bacterium
TGGATCATGAGACCGAGGTCTCATGATCCAGGCGGGGCCGACGCTGGTGGCGCTGAAGCTTGCCTTCATCTACATCCTGATTTTCTTCACGGGGCCGGTTGCAACTCACGCCGTCGCGCAGGCAGCGCTTCACGCGGGCATCGATCCGGATCTGACGGAAGACCGCCGCACGGCACGTAAGGCCGATACGGCGCCAACGAGACCGGTTGCGACCGTTGTCGATCCTTCGGCAGCGCTCCCCCCATCGGACACGACGGAGTAGGCCGGTGGAACTCTACGTCAACATGATCCTGCTGACGCTGCTGGCCGCCGTCACCGTCGCGATTATTCGCCAGCGCAACCTGTTCGCCGTCGTCGTTCTGACCGGCGCCTACAGCTTCCTGATGGCGAGCGTGATGATCGCACTCGACGCCGTCGACGTTGCGATGACGGAAGCCTCTGTCGGTGCAGGCGTCTCGGCGGTCTTCCTGCTGACAACGCTCTACCTGACTGAATCGCGCGAACTGGCCTCCGACAGCGGTCCGGCCGTACCCCTCGCCGTCAGTTCGCTGCTCGGCGCTGTGCTCGTCTACGGCACCTACGGCCTGCCGCGGTTCGGCGCCGCCGATGCGCCGGTCCAAACGCACGTCGGTCCCGACTATCTCGCGCGCAGCATCCCCGACACGACAGTTGAGAACGTCGTCACGAGCGTGCTCGCCTCCTACCGCAGCTTCGACACGCTCGGTGAGACGACGGTTGTGTTCACCGCTGCGATCGGTGTGCTGTTGCTGCTCCGCGGGCGGCTGCGCGACTACGACCGCGATAGCGGGGAGCCTGGCGAATGAGGCTCGACGTCATCCTGAGGATCACGAGCAAGCTGATCCTCCCATTCATTCTGCTGTTCGCGCTTTACGTGCACTTCCACGGGGACTTCGGACCCGGCGGCGGTTTCCAGGCCGGCGTGATCGCAGCCGGCATGCTGATCCTGTTCTCGATCATCTTTGGCGTTTATGCCGCCAAGCAGGTCGTCTCCGAGACGGTGGCGACAGTCATGGTCCCGCTCGGCATTCTGATCTACGCAAGCGCCGGCATCCCCGCTCTGCTCGTCAACCAGAACTACCTGAACTTCAGCGTCCTCTCCGAGGATACCGCCCACGGCCAGCACATCGGCATCCTGTGGGTCGAGGTCGGCGTTCTGACAACCGTTGCCGGCTCAATGATCTCGATCTTCTACGCGCTCGTGCAGCGGGGCCGCTCATGACCGCGTTCGAGATCATCGCAACTCACTACAACTACGCGGTCACGGTCTTTCTCATGGTCGCGGGCCTGTACATTGTTGTTGCCCGCGGCAACATGGTGAAGAAGCTCGTCGGTCTGTCGCTGTTCCAGACGTCGGTCTTCCTCCTCTATCTCTCGGCCGGCAAGATCATCGGCGGCACGGCCCCGATCATCAAAGAAGGCATCGAGGTTTATTCAAACCCGCTGCCCCACGTGCTCATCCTGACGGCGATTGTCGTCGGTGTCGGCACGCTGTCTCTCGGGCTCGCGCTGGCGATCCGCATCAACGAAGCCTACGGCACCATCGAGGAAGACGAACTGTTCGGCGAGGGCGGCCGCGAATGAGCGCTGAAGCCTTGCCGACGGCGCCGTTTGTGCTTGCCGATCATCTTCCCGTGCTGCCGATCATCGTGCCGCTGATTGGTGCTGCGATCGCAGCGCTGATGCCGCGCGGGTGGCTCGCGTGGGCGGTCGCAACGGTCTCGAGCGTGCTGGTTGCGATCCTTTCGGTGCTGCTGCTGCTGCAAGTGCAGGAGACGGGTACGATTTCCTATGCGCTTGGGGGCTGGGAGCCGCCGCTCGGGATCGAGTATCGCGTCGATACGCTCAATGCGTTCGTCCTGATGATCGTCGGTGCGATCGGCGCGGTCATCATGCTCTATGCGCTCGAAAGCGTGCCTCAGGATGTGCGCCCCCGCCAGCAACCGTTCTTCTACGCGATCTATCTTCTCTGCCTTTGCGGCCTGCTCGGCATGGCGGTGACCGGCGACGCGTTCAACATTTTCGTCTTCATGGAGATCTCGTCGCTCGCGACCTACGTGCTGATCGCCATGGGCCGCGACAAGCGCGCGCTTCTCGCCGCCTACCAGTACCTGATCATGGGCACGATCGGCGCGACGTTCTACGTGCTCGGCATCGGCCTGCTCTACACCGTCACAGGCACGCTCAATCTCGCCGATATCGCAGGGCGGATCGCGGAGGCCTATCAGGTCTACCCGCGCGCGATCATTGCAGCCCTTGCCTTCGTCATCGTCGGCATCAGTCTGAAACTTGCGCTGTTTCCGCTGCACGTCTGGCTGCCGAACGCCTATACGTTCGCACCCCCCTTCGCGACGGTGTTCCTCGCAGCAACCGCCACCAAGGTCGCGGTCTATATCCTGCTCCGGATGTACTTCGACGTCTTCGGCCCGGCCGTCAGCGTTGAAGCGCTCCCCGTGACGCAGGCGATCATGATCCTCGCGCTGATCGCGATGTTCGCTGCCTCCTTCCTCGCGTTCTACGAGAACCGCGTTGAGCGCATGCTCGCCTACTCGTCGGTCGCGCAGGTCGGATACATCATGCTCGGCATGGCGCTCGCAAATGAGAGCGGGCTCACCGGCGGCATCGTCCACCTGTTCAATCACGCGATCTCGAAGGCCGCGCTGTTCCTTGCAATCGGCGCCGTCGTCTTCCGGCTCGGCCATACGCGGATGGAAGAGCTCGCAGGCGTAGGCCGACGAATGCCGATCACGATGGCAGCCTTCGTCGTCGGCGGCCTCAGCATCATCGGCGTGCCCGGGACGGCCGGTTTCGTCTCCAAGTGGAACCTCGCAATGGGCGCCATCGAGAACGGCACGCCGTTCCTCGTCTTCCTGATCATGGCGAGTTCGATCATCGCAGTCCTCTACGTCGGTCGCTTTATTGAGGTTGCCTACTTCCGCGCGCCCACCGGCGACTGCGAGACGGCGCGCGATCCCGGCCTCACGATGCTGCTGCCAACGCTTTTGATGGCTGCAGCCGTCATCTACTTCGGTTTCGAGACGACATACTCGGCTGACCTCGCGCGTGATGCCGCCCGCGCCCTGATCGGTGGGTCGCAAGGATGATCAACGCCGCGCCCGAAATGCTGATGCTGGCTGCGCTGGTGATCCCGCTGGTTGCAGCCGTGGGCATCCCGCTGTTCCATTCTGTGCCGGCCATGCGCGAAGGCGTCACGATCGGTGCGGCGCTTGCGCTGTTCCTTGTGGTGATCAGCCTCGCCCCCGCCGTGCTCGCAGGCGCGCGGCCGGAGCTCTTCGATCTCGAAATCGTCGAAGGCGTCTCGATCGGGTTCAAGGTCGAGCCGCTCGGCATGCTGTTCGCGCTCGTTGCCGGATCGCTCTGGATCGTAAATTCGGTCTACTCGATCGGTTACATGCGCGGGAACAATGAGCCGCGGCAGACGACGTTCTATCTCTGCTTCGCGATCGCGATCTTCGCGACCATCGCGCTGGCGTTCTCGAAGAACCTGCTGACGCTGTTCCTGTTCTACGAGCTTCTGACGATTTCGACGTATCCGCTGGTCACACACAAAGCGAACGCGGATGCGCGCGAAGGTGGCCGGACGTACATGCTGCTGTTGCTCGGCACATCGATGGGCCTGCTCCTGCCGGCGATCCTGATCACCTACGGGCTGGCCGGAACGCTGACGTTCCAGGCAGGCGGCATCCTGCCGGATACGGCTGAGCCGTGGACGCTGTCGATCCTGCTCGCGCTCTTTATCTTCGGGATCGGCAAGGCAGCCGTCATGCCGTTCCACTTCTGGCTGCCATCGGCGATGGTCGCGCCGACACCGGTCAGTGCGCTCCTCCACGCCGTCGCCGTTGTGAAAGCCGGCGTGTTCACCGTGCTCAAGGTGATCGTCTACATCTTCGGACTGGAGACGCTGACGACATCACAGATCAACGAGCCGCTCATCTACTTCGTGGCGTTCTGCCTGATCGCGGCTTCCGTCGTTGCGCTGACGAAGGACAACCTCAAAGCCCGCCTCGCCTATTCAACGGTCTCGCAACTGGCCTACATCGTGCTCGCAGCACTGCTTGCGACCTCCGTCAGCGTGGTGGGCGGCGGCCTCCATATCGCCATGCACGCAGCCGGCAAGATCACGCTCTTCTTCTGCGCCGGCGCCATCTACACCGCGCTCCACAAGACAGAAATCAGCGACCTCGACGGGATCGGCCGCCTGATGCCGGTGACCATGACCGCGTTCCTGATCGGCTCGCTCTCGATCATCGGCCTGCCGCCGTTCGGGGGCACGTGGTCGAAGTGGTTCATCGGCATGGGCGCCCTGGATGCGGGATACGTATTCGTCGTCGCCGTGCTGATGATCTCGTCCATCTTGAACGTCGTCTATCTGCTGCCGATTGTTGCGCGCGCCTTCTTCAGGCCGTTGCCGGGCGTCGCCGACGGTGAGCCGGTCGCGATCAAGGAAGCGCCGCTTGCCTGCGTCGTGCCGTTGAGCCTGACGGCGGGGGCGTGTCTCGTGCTCTTCTTTACAGCCGAGCCGATCGCGGAATTGATTGAGGCCGCGTTGCCGGTGGCCGGCGGCGGTGAAACGCCAAGCGGGGCAGCGGGTGCGGCCGGCGAGCAACCGACGGCAGCAACCGGTGGCGGGTCATAGGCCATGGCAGACGAGCAGACATCGGCGGCAAAAGGAGCAGCGGCGAACTCTGCACCGCAACAGCGGGCGTGGTGGGAAGTCTCAGGCATCCGCAAGCGGATCGCGGTCGCCCTGCTCGCTCTCGGAGGCGCGCTGGTTCTCCTCCAGCCGTTTCTGAAGAAAGACGCGAAGTTCGCGATCGAGGCGTTGCCCGGCCTCTATGGACTGCTCGCGGTCGCAGGTTCGGCGGCCGTCGTCGTGCTTGCCGTCATCCTGCGCAAGGCCTTCGAGCGCGAGGAAGACTACTATGATCAGTGAGATCAATCCTGGCCTGATCCTGATCGTCGGCGCGTTGCTGATCCCGCTCGTCCCGCAGGCGGTGCGCGGTGTCATCAGTCTGATCCTGCCGATCGCCGCCATGCTGCATCTGTTGACGCTGCCGATGGG
>JBCBXS010000211.1:0-5083 GCA_039816475.1 Pseudomonadota bacterium
CGCGAGGACGAGCACGTCGTGCATCGACCATTTGCCAAGCCATTCGAGCGCACGCAGATGCCGCGAACGTTTCGCGATTTCCTCGCGCGAGAGTGTCGAAAGCAGCAGCAGATAGAGCAGCTTCAGAATCGGGAAGACGATCGAGAAAAGCAGGATCACCGAGCCCAGAAAGAGCTGGTTGTCGTTCAACAGAATGAAGACGGTCGAGGCGAGCGAGTGCTGCGTTGTCCAGAACACCAGCGTCGTCAGCTTGACGATCGGCATCGTGATCCCGAGCGCAAGGCACACACTCGCTGTCAGGATCGCGATGCTCAGGAGAAACCGGCGGCCGCCTTCGCGTGGTTTCGACCGTATGTTCGGCTCGGTGACGATCGGAAAGTGCTCTTGATGAACAAAAAAGCCTCGGTCCGCTGCGTGGCGAACCGAGGCGGCAGAAACGTGGCACTCCGGAACCGGATTAAAGGTGCGCGAACGCCGGCACCGAGATCACGGTTTTGTCGAAGCGGTCGGCGGGCCTTAAGCGACGGCCGTCGGTTTATTGAACGGGATCTCGTGGCGCTCGAACAGCTCCTGCAGTTCGCCGGCCTCGAACATCTCGCGGACGATGTCGCAACCGCCGACGAATTCGCCTTTGACGTAGAGTTGCGGGATCGTCGGCCAGTTGGTGTAGGCCTTCACACCTTCGCGAATGCCCTGGTCCTCGAGGACATTAATGTCCTTCGGCGTGACACCGAGCAGCCCCATGATCTGTGCGACCTGAGCCGAGAAACCGCACTGGGGAAACTGCATTGTGCCCTTCATGAACAACACGATGTCGTTGCCGTTCACCGTAGTCTTGATCCAGTCCTGCACGGCGTTGGGGTCGTGGCTCGCGTCCATCATTCGAAATCTCCTGAGCGTGCGGGTCAAAGCCGCCGGTTCATGCGTCTAGATGTGGGACCAAACCGGGAACTGTCAATTCCGGCGCGGACGGCAGTCAGCGGTTGGTGCGTGGAAAACTGTGGCGGATCAGGCCGGTTTGGCCGCTGTCGTGAGCGCGAGCGCGTGCAGGACGCCGCCCATCCGGCCGCCGAGCGCCTCGTAAACCATCTGGTGTTGTTGCACGCGGCTCTTCCCTTCGAACGCGCTCGAGACCACGTGCGCTGCGTAGTGATCGCCATCGCCGGCGAGGTCTTTAATCTCAACTTCGGCATCGGGAAACGCGTCCTTGATCAAGCGCGTGATCTCGCTTGCGTCCATCGGCATTGGGTGTCTCCGGGGCTTGCGGCTGGTGCACGGGTTCGCGCGCGGCAGGCATTTCAGTGCGGCCGAGCATACCGCGTTCGCCGGGGCCGCGCGAGGCGGCTTTACACCTTGCGGCGATGCGCGGTCGCTTGAGCTCCGGCCCGTGGTCTGTCGAGACGTAGCCAACGCTGCGATGTCACACCGTCAGTTATCGGACGCGTGAGAATTGACGATACGTTTCATGCGTGCACATTTCACGCATGCGTCCAGCGTACGATACGACGACCGACGACCTGCCGCCGTTGCAGCTCGACGACCAGTTCTGTTTCGGCCTTTACGCGGCGACGAATGCCGTCGTCAGAGCCTACCGCGTGCGTCTGCAGACGGTCGGTCTCACCTATCCACAATATCTTGTGCTGCTCGTCCTCTGGCAGGACGGTCAACAGTCAGCAGGAGAGATCGCCTCGCGGTTGCATCTCGCGCCGAACGCGATCACGCCGCTGCTCACGCGGCTCGAGCGCGCCGGTCACATTGCTCGAAAAGACGACCGCGATGGAGACCGCCGGAAAGTCAGTATTGCTTTGACGCGGCAAGGCCGGGCGCTGGAGCGCCGCGTTGCCGCCATCCAAAACGCCGTCGCCTGCGATACGGGATTTACGTACGAGGAGATGGCGACGATCCGCGACCGCCTGCATGACATGGTCACGCGGATGGAGAAGATCGCGGGCGGCGAGCTGCCCGAGACAACAAAAACGCCGCGCAAAAGCAGCGGCCAAACACGGACGACGGGGAAACGCGCGCGGAGTTCGAAGCGGCGCGCGGCCTGACGGGGTCCAGGGAGGAAACGGCGGCCGGCGGCTCCTGAGACGAGGGGTTGGCGGTCGCCCAACGGGGAAGAGCGGCGCTCTGGCTGAGCTGCCCAAACGTCTTCCTACGGTTAGCTGAGCGTTAGAATCGGGACTCGTGGAGCGCAAGCTCAGGGGGCGCAGTGTCGATTAGCTCAGCGCGAGCGGTCGGTCTTTTCATTTCACTTTCGACCGGCCGCTCGCACCCTGCGTTGGGTGCGAAGCGAGAGACGATGCGGGCGTCGGTGGATACGATCGTGGCCGCGTCTCAATCCATGAAATTCGGGAACCAGGCTTCGTGCGCTGCGCGAAGGTCGCCAAGCGTAAGATCCGCTTCGCCAGAGAGCGTCAATGCTTCGCCGCCGGACTTGGCAACGATCCGGGCCGGCAGGCCAACCAGGCGCGCGCGATCCAGGATGTCGTCGACGCGGCCCGGGTCCGCTGCCACCAGATAACGCCCCTGATCTTCGCCAAACCACGCGGCATGCGGGGGCAGGCGGCCTTCGTAGGGGAACACCGAGAGACCAATACCGCCGGCGAGCGCCATCTCAGCCAACGCCACGATCAGGCCGCCGTCCGACACATCGTGGACGGCTGTGACGGCATCTTCTCGGATCAGCGCGCGTAAGAGATTGCCAGCCTTGATCTCATCGCTGAGGTCCACCGGCGGCGGTGCGCCTTCAAGCGAACCGCTCGCATGTTTCTGGTAAAGCGATTGGCCGAGATGCCCGTGCTCGGCCCCGATGAGGACGACGAGATCGCCGTCACGTTTGAGGGCAAGGTTCGCGATCTTTTCGACATCTGGGATCAGACCCACGCCGCCGATGGCAGGCGTCGGCAGGATGCCGGCCCCGTTGGTTTCGTTGTAGAGCGAGACATTGCCTGAAACGACGGGATATTGGAGCGCCTTGCAGGCCTTGGCGATGCCTTTCACCGCGCCCACGAACTGGCCCATGATCTCCGGCCGTTCGGGGCTTGCAAAGTTCATGTTGTCGGTGATCGCAAGTGGCTCGGCGCCGACGGCTGTGAGGTTGCGCCACGTCTCGACGACGGCCTGGCAAGCGCCCATTTCGGGATCGGCTGCGACGTAGCGCGGGGTCACGTCGCAGGTCGCGGCGATCGCCTTGGACGTGCCGTGCACGCGGACGACGCCGGCGTTGCCGCCCGGCCGCTGAACCGTGTCGCCCATGACCATGTGATCGTACTGCTCCCACACCCATCGCCGCGAGGCGAGGTCCGGCCCGGCCATCATCTCCTTCAGGGTCGCAAGCACGCTTTTTGGCGCCGGCACCCACTCAGGCAAGATCGTCTTCGGCGTCTCAGCAGCAACCCAAGGCCGATCATAGATCGGGGCTGAGTCGGCGAGCGTCGCGACCGGAATGTCCGCTTCGGTCCGGCCCTGATGCGTGACGATCATCCGGCCGGTCTCCGTCGTCTCGCCGATAACCGCGAAGTCCAGCTCCCACTTCGTGAAGATCGCCTCGGCTTCCGCTTCCCGGCCGGGCTTCAGGATCATGAGCATGCGCTCCTGGCTTTCCGAGAGCATCATCTCGTAGGCCGTCATTCCGGTCTCGCGCTGCGGGACCTGATCGAGATCAAGTCGAATGCCGACGCCGCCTTTGTCCGCCATCTCCGACGTTGAAGACGTCAGCCCGGCCGCGCCCATGTCCTGGATCGCGATGATTGCGTCCGTCGCCATCAACTCGAGGCAGGCCTCGATCAGCAGTTTCTCGGTGAACGGGTCGCCGACCTGCACCGTCGGGCGCTTTTCTTCCGACGCGTCGTCGAACTCGGCAGACGCCATCGTCGCGCCGTGGATGCCGTCCCGCCCGGTCTTCGAGCCGACATAGACGACGGGTAGCCCGACGCCTTTAGCCGCGGAGTAGAAGATCTTGTCGGTGCGTGCGAGGCCGACGCACATCGCGTTGACGAGGATGTTGGTGTTGTAGCTCGGGTCGAAGTTCACCTCGCCGCCGATGGTCGGGACGCCGACGCAGTTGCCGTAACCTCCGATACCCGCGACGACGCCCGAGACCAGATGGCGGGTCTTTGGGTGATCCGGCGCGCCGAAGCGAAGTGCATTCAGGTTGGCGACCGGTCGCGCACCCATCGTGAACACATCGCGCATGATGCCGCCGACACCGGTCGCCGCGCCCTGATAGGGCTCAATGAACGAGGGGTGGTTGTGGCTCTCCATCTTAAAGACGGCGCAGTCACCATCACCGAGATCAACGATGCCGGCGTTTTCGCCGGGCCCCTGAATGACCTGCGGCCCTTCTGTCGGAAGCGTCTTCAGCCAGATCCGGGACGATTTGTACGAGCAGTGCTCCGACCACATGACGGAAAAAATGCCGAGTTCTGTCAGCGTCGGCGCGCGGCCCATGATCTCGAGCAGGCGTTGATACTCGTCGGGCTTCAGGCCGTGCTCTGCGACGAGCGCGTCTGTGATCTCAACTTCGGATGTCTGATCCGGCATGTCGGCCCCGGCCCGGCTGAAAAGACTGTCGCCGCCTGATAGCACATCGACTGCAACTGCAAGCTGGCCGGGCGACGGGAGCTGCGGATAACCCTCGCGCGCGCGGGGCGCCGGCTAAGCGGCAGCGGCTTCCAGCGCACTCTCGAACAAGGCGCGGCCGTCCGTTCCGCCGAGTGCCTCTTCGAAGAGGCGTTCAGGATGCGGCATCAGCCCGACGACGTTGCGCGCCGCGTTCGTCACGCCGGCGATGTTGTTGCGCGAGCCGTTGGGATTGGCCTCCGGCGAGGCGACCCCGTTCGCATCCGTGTAGCGGAACACAACGCGGTGGTCGTCTTCCAGCGCGCGCAGCGTATCATCGTCTGCGAAATAGTTGCCGTCGTGATGGGCGACCGGCACGCGGATGATCTGGCCCTGGGTGTATCGCGACGTGAACGGCGTCTTTGTCTGCTCGACCTTCAGGTGGACATCGCGGCAGACGAACTTGAGCGAGGCATTGCGCATGAGAACGCCCGGCAGAAGTCCCGCTTCGCAGAGCACC
>JBCBXS010000212.1:0-5078 GCA_039816475.1 Pseudomonadota bacterium
GGTGACGTTAGTGCCCTGCGGCGGGCGCGTCATCTGTCTCTCTCATCACAAAGGCGATCGCGCTCTGCCTTCGCGCATGTGCGTCAACGGGCTAATATCGGGCGGAGCGACGTGTCGATGACCATCGCCGCCGGCCCCGGCCTTCCAGGTTCCCGCCCATGCGCACACTCACAGTCTGGCTGAACGATCCCGTGCGCCGAAACGTCGGCGTTCTGGCGCTCGCGCAGGCGTGCTTCATGTGCGTTCAGACGATGGGCATCGCGACGACGCCACTGGCCGCCCACGCGATCCTCGGCGTCGACAAGTCGCTCGCGACGCTGCCGATCGTGATGGTCCACGCCGGCCTCATGCTGACGACCATCCCGGCATCGCTGCTGATGGCGCGATTGGGTCGCAAGACCGGCTTCACGATTGGCGGCGTGCTTGGGGTTGCCGCCGGCATAATCTCGCTGATCGGCGTCTACGAGCAGGCGTTCTGGATGCTCTGCGTCGGTGGCCTGTTGCAGGGGATGAGCGGCGCGTTCGCGTGGTACTTCAGGTTTGCCGCCGCCGATATGGCAAAGCCGGAGTTTCGCGGGACCGCGATCTCGCTTGTGATGGCCGGTGGCGTTCTTGCGGGCATCATCGGTCCGCAAACGGCGAAGTACGCCGTCGACTGGCTGTCACCGATCCTGTTTGCCGGCGTCTATGTGATGTTCGCGGTCTACTCGCTGATGATGATCGGCCTCGTGCAGGTCCTGCGCATCCCCGACCCGAAGGCCGAAGCGCAGGAGATGACCGAGCCGGCCCGCCCGTTCCGTGAAATTGCGCGGCAGCCGGCCTACGTCGTCGCGGTCACGTCATCGATGTTCGGCTACGGCGTGATGACGCTCGTGATGTCGGCGACGCCGCTTGCAATGCTCGGCTGTGGCTTCGGGTTCGGCGACAGCGCAACCGTGATCCAGGCGCACGTGGTTGCGATGTTCCTGCCAGCGTTTTTCACCGGCGCGTTGATCAAGCGCTTCGGCGTCTTGCAAGTGATCGCGACGGGGGCCGCGGTCCAGCTCCTCTGTGCGATCGTCAATCTTTCTGGGATCGGCTTCGCCAACTTCCTGATCGCAAACATCCTCGTGGGTATCGGCTGGAACTTCACGTTCATCGGCGGCACGACGCTGCTGACCTCGACGTACCGGACGAGCGAGCGCGCGAAGGTCCAGGCGAGCCACGACTTCCTCGTCTATGCGACGACGGCGCTTGCCGCCGGGCTGTCCGGCATCCTTCAGGCCAACGTCGGCTGGGCCGTCATCAACATCGCAGCCATCCCGCTGATGATGATCGTCTTCGCCGCCGCAGCGACGCTGTCCGCCGCGCAGTCCCGAAAGGCCGTTCCGGCTGAATAGACAGCTGCGACGGGCTCTCGCTTCTTAAGCCGCATGAATAGCCGCGTCAGCCGGTTTCGGTCGCAAGTTTCGGCGCGTTCGCGAGGCGGCTCAGATCGGGCACGGGCCGGCGCGTTGTGTCGTCGCCGGCAAGCACTTTCTCAAGCGCAAGTGCGACGGCGAGGACTTGAGCATCCGCCCCGTTCGGCCCTGCGATCTGAATTCCGAACGGCATGCCATCCCGGTCAACGCCGCATGGGATCGTCACCGAGCACGCAAGCGCAGTCGTCAGCGCATACGTCAGCGCGAGCCAGCGCATATAGGTCGGCATCTCCTCGCCGTCGATCGCCGTGACGGACCAATCGGTATGCGGGAAGGGCGAGACGGCGGCGGCCGGGCAGATCAGGATGTCGTGCGTCTCGAAGAAGGCGAAGAACCGGCGATAAAGCGCGGTCTGCTCGGCGTGCGCTCGGGCGACCTCGGCGGCCGTGAACTTCAGCCCGCGCTCGGTGTTGTCGATGACGTTCGGGCCGAGCCTGTCGCGCGCTGTTTCAAGACGTTCGCCGTGGGCTGCAACGAAACTGATGCCGCGTAGCACTTCGAAGATGTCGTGGACGCCGCTGAGGTCGGGTGCGGCTTCTTCCGCAGACCCGAACACAGACTGGAACGTCGCAACGCGTTCGGCGAACACGTCGCGGATGTCTTTGGCCACCGGCGCGCAACCGAGATCGGGCGTGATTGCAACGCGGAGGCTTCGCAGATCCGGCAACGTAGTGGCGTCAGGGATGGCGAACGCGTCATCGCTCGAGAACGGATCGCGCTTGTCGAAATCGAGTTGCGCACGGAGCAGGAGATGCAGGTCTTCGACCGTCCGCGCCATCGGCCCGTTGACGCCGAACGGGTTCAGCGCGACGACGCGATCGGCCGCCGGGACGAGCCCTGGCGATGGACGGAACCCGCAGACACCGCAGAAGGCTGCCGGCGTGCGAAGACTACCGCCGTAGTCCGAGCCGGTCGCAAGCGGCACCATACCGGTCGCAAGCGCGACGGCCGAGCCGCCCGATGAGCCGGCGCATGTCTTGTCGGGATCGAATGGATTGCCTGTCGCGCCATAGACGCGATTGCGCGTGTTCGCACCGGCGCCGAATTCCGGCGTGTTGGTCTTGGCAAGGACGAGGCCGCCGTGACCGCGGAGGTTGGCGACGCTGTCCTCGTCCTGGTCCGGAACGTTGTCCTGAAAGAGCAGAGAGCCGAACGTCGTGCGCAGGCCGCCGGTTGTCTGAAGGTCTTTGATGCCGAGCGGCAGGCCGTGCAGAAGCCCGAGTTCCTCGCCGAGGCCAACGGCTTCGTCCGCGATTTCGGCTTCGCGTTGTGCGCCCACCTCGTCCATCGCGACGATCGCGTTGACGGCGGGGTTCACCTCAGAGATGCGACTGAGGCAGCTCGAGAGCAATTCCTTTGGCGAGAGCCTGGCAAGGCCGATCAGGCGGCGCGCCTCGGTCGCGGTCAGGTCGCAGGGTTCGCTCATGCGGTGTCCTCTCGGCAGGTCCCGGTCTTGGAAGGTCCGCGCTTTTTCGCGACCGTGCCGGGTCTGAGGACTTCGTCGGCAAACTGGAGGGCGGGGTCAACCGCCGCGTTCGGTGGCCCTGATAACGGCCGTCAGCTCACGTGCTTTCTCGCCGATTTCTGTGGCACTGAGCCCCGGTTTGAACAGTGCCGAGCCAATCCCGTAGCCGTCCGCGCCGGCGGCCGCATAAGCCGGGATCGTCTTGGCGTCCACGCCGCCGACGGGCAAAAGGAGCGTGCCGTCCGGCATGACCGCGCGCCAGGCTTTGAGGACGGCGGGCGTCAGGCTTTCGCCCGGAAACATCTTCAGCCCGTCCGCACCGGCGCTCAGCGCGCGGAACGCTTCCGTCGGTGTCGCAGCACCCGGCAGGCAGATCAGATCCTCCGACTTCGCCTCTTCGATGACGTCAGCATCGGCGTGCGGCATCACGATCAGGGCGCCGCCGGCATCGCGCACGTCGCGCATCTGATCGGTCGTGAGCACAGTCCCAGCACCGATGAGCGCGCGATCTTCGAATGTCTCGGCAAGCTTCGTAATCGACGTCAGCGGGTCCGGTGAGTTCAAGGGCACTTCGATGATGCGTATGCCGGCCTCGAACAGAGCTTCGCCGATCGGCACGACCGTGTCCGACGTCACGCCGCGAAGGATCGCGACGATCTTGCAGTCGGCGAGCACGCTTTGGAGGTCCATGTCAGATCCGCGTGTGTTGCCGGGTCGTCGTAGCTCACCTCGGCTGGTCGGGGAAGCTGCGTCTCATCGGCGAAGGATTTGCGCGTGCGCCGCGACCACGCAATCGGGGTCGATCCGTCGGCTTTCGTGGCCGAGGTGGGCAAGGGCCAGGGCGTAGCGTTGTGAGAGCGTCGCGTTCGCGATGATGGCGATTGGCCGGGCATTGGTTGCCTGCCGCGCACCTGTGGCGTCGGCGATCTCCGCGCCGACGAGAAGGCCCGAGAGGTAGTCGCCGATTGCACCCGGCGCGAGATCGCCAAAGAGAAAGCGCGTCCGGGCGGCGAAGAGCCGATTGAGCAGCGCGCCGGATCCACCTTCAGCGGCACCGCCGTCGACACCCTTCAGAAACGCGGCTTTGGCCTCGTCATCTGAGACGGGCTCGGCGTCTACAGCAGGTCGCCCGAGGATCGTGTGCCCGGTCAACGCCGCGAACACTTCGCCCGTCATGTACGTCTTAAATGACGTGATCCGGCCGTCGCTGACGTAGGCCCACTTTGCGTGCGTGCCCGGCAGCAGGAACGTGCTCTGTTCCGTCAGGTCCGGCGAACTGAGGAGCGCACCGAAGATCTGTGTCTCCTCACCGCGCATGACATCGGGCGTCCCGTCGGGGCCGCGGACTGTAAGCCCCGGCACAATACGGATTTCACCGAGGTCAGCGGATGCGTCTTCAATCGGAACCTTCGCGCACTTGGCGGCGATGTCGTCAAGGCCGGCGGGGCATGTGGCGTAAGCGACTTCACGCCAACCCTGACGGCTTCCGATCATTCCGGACAGGACCACCGGGAGTTGCTGGTCCGCGAGGTCATCGCGGGCGCTCCACGCCGCGGTCTTCTCGATCAGCGTAGCCTCGAACGCGCCTTCGGCAACCGACAGAATGCCATCGCCGGTCTCGACCCGACCCAGGATCGCGCCATCGGATTGGCACAGAAACAGCCGCAGCGAAGATGTGCCCCAATCACCCGCGATGAAGTGTGTCGGTTGGCTGGCCAAACGTCGTGGCTCCCTTGACGCGGTTGCAAAATCGGCGGGCTCCGGCGATCGCTCACTTGAGTGCCGCGCCGGTTTGCTCGGCAACGTGTTCTGGACTGAAATCGGCGCCCGGCCAAACGCCAACTGGAGGCGATATGTCAGACCCGAACGCGCCGGCTGATCTTGGGCGTCTTTCAGGTTTCCGCGAGCTGGTGGGCTACGATGTCGTTACCTGGCGCGATGCGTTCGCCGAGGTCCGCCTCGATATCAGGGCCGATCATCTGAACCGGATGGGCATCGTCCACGGCGGCGTCTACATGACGCTGCTCGACGCTGCGATGGGGCATGCGGCAACGTACTGCCCCGAGCCCGGCCACACGCGGCGCTGCGTGACGGTTTCGTTGACGACACACTTCCTCTCGCCGGCGCGAGAGGGCGCGATGATCGCGACGGGG
>JBCBXS010000213.1:0-5072 GCA_039816475.1 Pseudomonadota bacterium
GATGCGATCCGGTTTCCTGGCGGCACGTTCGACGTCGCAGCGCCCATCATCCTCGCAGGCAGCCGAACCTATCGTGGTACGGGATCGAAGACAGTCTTGCGCCGGACCGGCAAAGTCGGACCGATTTTCGATCTTCCCGACGGGGCAGCCGATATCACCATAGAGAACTTCGCGTTTCGCGGCGGCGGCATCAGGCTCGGCGCGGTCACTCGGACCACGATTGCAGCCAACAGTTTCGCCGCGATCTTTGATCCCGCTGCGCCGTTCGGCGCCGAGACAGCGATCTTTATGACCAAGCCGACGACTGACGTCGCGATCACCCGCAACACTTTCCGCGATATCGGGATGCGGGGTGGCGCGAAAGGTACCGAGGCCGCCACCGCGATCCTCGCTTACGACCCGGCACGCCTGCGTATCTCGAACAATACGTTCACGCGGGTACACCAGGGCCTGAGCGTCAACTTCGAACGCTCGCGTCGTGGCATCGTCATTCGCGACAACGTGTTCGACGACGTCCACCGCATGGCGATCGAATTGCACGTGCCCGATCAGGACCCGTCGGTCGATGTCCGCGACGTCGCCGTGACCGGCAACCGTGTTGTGTTCCAGAGGCGCGGCAGCGAGCACATCGCGATCTCGGTCGTGCTGCATCACAGCGTCGGCGCACGCGTGACGGGCAATCGCGTTGAGACGCGGCACGCGGGTGCCTGCAAGGGCATGGGGATCGAGGTCGGCGGTGTTGCGACGCGGGCAAGGAAAAACACCGTCGTCGGGCCCTGGTGTGCCGGTATTGGCAACTATGCCGATCGCATCCAGTTCGCAATCGTCGCCGACAACATCGTTTGCCGGGACCTTGGCAAGCGTCGGCAGGACCCGGCGATCTGGTTCTACAACGGTCAACATCGGTCGATGCGTGAGGGCAATCGCGAGCTGCGTCGCTGCTGAGCGCCGGCGTGATGGCACGTGGTGGCATGGCCTCTGCATCAAAACAGAACACGCATCCCTGCGTGGGATCACGACTTCGAGGTGCGGCGTACGCATGCAGCAACGGGCAGAAACGTCTGACGCCGAACCGGCCGGTCGGTCAGAGTTGCCCGTGGGGCAGAACGGTGCGCAGGGGCGCAAGACGGTGCTGCTGCTGGCGCAACTTCCGCCGCCGATCCATGGCGTCTCGACTGTGACAGCGCGCGTGAAGGAGACGCTTGAGCGAGATGGCGACTTCGTCGTTCGCCATCGCTGGCTCGGCGGCGCGGTCAAGTTGACGGATGTCGGCAAGCGGAGCCTGAAGAAGTACGTCGGGTTCGCGAAGCTGCTGGCGTTGCTTGCAGTGGCCCGGGCGCGGGGCCGGAAAGCCGCCATCGCGTATCTGACGCTCGCCCCGCACGGCGATGCGGCGTTGCGGGATGTCTTGCTCGTTCAGTTTGCGAAGCGGGCGGCGCACAGGTGCCTCGTCCATGTCCACACGCGCGGGCTCGAAGAGATCTTGGATGGCAGCACGCGCAAACGCCGCGCATTTCGATCCTGCCTGAAGGGGACCGAGCTGATCGCGTTGTCCCGCGCAGGCGCCGCAAGCGCGCGGGCGTCCGGCATTTTCGTCGAGACGCATTATCTCCCGAACACGACTACGATCGTTACCGATAAACGTGCAGGAAGCGGCGATCAGGAGCCGGCCGAGCGCACGCTGCGCTGCGGCTTCTTCGGCAGTATGGACGCGCGCAAAGGCGTGCTCCGCTTCGTTGACGCGATCGAGCACCTGCGCAACGCAGGCCTCGACGTCAGTGGCGTCATCGCGGGCGGCGACACGAAATACCTGACCGCTGATGCGGTTCGCGGCGTGATCGCAGACCGCGGCCTTGGCGACCACATCGACGTGCGCGGTTTTGTGCCGGACGATGAGAAAGAGGCGCTTCTCGGGGCGCTCGACATCCTCATCTACCCCTCCGAGCACGATCTCGCGCCGCTGGTGATCCTCGAGGTCATGGCACGCGGCGTCATTCCGATCGCGTTCGATACCGGCGCAATCGCGGAGCTGATGGGCGACGACTTCGCCGATCACGTTGTCCGCGATACGTCACCGGGGGTGTTCGCCGCGCAGGTCGAACAGCTTGTCCGCCGCTATTCCGATGGCACGGCCAGGACCGAGGCGGCCGAACGCGCGCGCCGGCACATTGAAGAGCATCACGCGCCGGAAGCGTTCGAGGCGCAGCTTCTTCGAATTTTCACCGGCGCCGACAGGGCGTCCGCAATTGACCGCAGCGACATGCGTAAGGCTGACCATAATGCTTGATGAGAAAGATCGCGCCGAGCTTAGCGACGAACGGAGCGCGGCTCTGGAAAAGGAAGCGGCACGTCTCGCCGATGCCGTCGGCCATCACGGGCGCCGCGTTCTGCTTGTCGGCGGTGCCGGCTATATCGGATGTCCCGTCGCGATGGGGCTTTGTGCAGCAGGCGCAGAAGTCGTCTGCCTCGACCAGCTCGTCTACCACCACGGCGCCGCGATGCTGTCGCTGATGGCGCATCCGAATTACCGGTTCGTCGCCGGTGATATGGGCGACCCGGAAGCGCTTGGCCGCGCGCTCGATGGCGTCACAGATGTTGTTATTCTGGGCGGCCTCGTCGGCGATCCGATTACCAAGGCGTTCCCGGATGACGCTGCCGCCGTCAACGATATCGCGATACGTCGGTGCCTCGATGCGCTCGACGGGCGCGGGCTCAATAAGGTGATCTTCGTCTCGACGTGCTCGAACTACGGCCTGATTCCGGACGGCGCGCTCGCCGATGAGAGCTTTGAGCTGACGCCGCTCTCACTCTACGCAAAGTCCAAGGTAGCTGCGGAGCAAGACCTGCTGAGCAGGGCTGGCTCAGTTGACTACGCGCCGACGGTCTTGCGGTTTGCGACGGCTTTCGGGCTTGCCCCTCGGATGCGGTTCGATCTGACCGTCAATGAGTTCGCGCGTGAGATCGCGATTGGAAATGAACTCGTCGTCTTCGATGCGCACACGTGGCGCCCGTACTGTCACGTCAGTGATTTCGCGCGGCTCATCCAGCGGGTCCTGAGCTGGCCGCGCGGGGATGTAGCGGGCGAGGTCTTCAATGCGGGCGGTGATGAGAACAACCACACCAAGCAAAGCATCGTTGACCTGATCACGGCGCGTGTTCCGGACGCGAAGGTGAGCTACCGCGAGAACAGTTCAGACCCGCGCAACTATCGAGTCGACTTTGCGAAGGCGCGGACGGTCTTGGGCTTCGAGCCCCGGTTTTCCGTCTCTGATGGGATCGATGAGATCCTGCGCGCGATCGGAGCGCACATGCTCGATGATGTCGACGTGCGCCGGAACTTCTACGGCAACTATGCGCTGCCGGGACTGAAGTCTTAGCGCGCCGAACTTAATCCGCGGCGCGGACCTCAGCCGACCGGGCTCCGGCCCGTCACCGTCTCGAACAGGCGGCCGTCGACTTTCAAGTCGCTCACGTTCTGCTCCGGCGGCGCATCAAGGTTCCAACGGGTCCGCGGAATGTTCATGAGATCGGACGTTCCGTCGAAGAGCCGCCCGGGCTGCCCGCAGTAGATGCGTTTGAAGCCGACGCCGGTGCAGTAATCGGTGAGGCTCTGGTTGAAGTGCCGCCTGACACCGAACGGGAACGAAAAATCTGAGATCTCCTCGCCGAAGAGATCTTCCAGCCGCTCTTTCGACTGGCGAATTTCGGCGTTCCATTCTTCGCGGATGAGGCCTGCAAGGCTCCGATGCCATTCGGTGTGGCAACCGATTTCATGGCCGGCTGCGCGAATGTCGAGCAGCTGGCTCCGGGTCAGCGGAACAGGGTCTTCGCGGTGGTCGATCCGGCCGTAGAATGCTGACACGTCATACGCGCTTGCATTCGTCAGCGTCGGCCCGGTTGTGACGAAGAAGATCGCCTTAAGGCCGATGTCGTCGAGCAGCGGCAAGGCCGAATGCCAGTGGGCGAAGTTGTCGTCGAACGTGACAAGCAGGCGTCGGTCGTCCGTTGCAGCCTTCGAGCCCACCGGTGACTTCTCTAAGTAGGTCTGAGGTAGGTGCGTCTGGTAACCGCATTCGCGCACCAGTGCGACGGAGTCAGCGAAGGCGCTGTGCTGTCGCGGCAGCAGCTCGTGCATGATGATGCTGGCGCGATCTGGGAACAGCCCTGAGGCCAGCGTCAGGTGCGCCGACCGGATCACCGACTGGATTGATTTCTTGACGGGCAAGGCTGTCGTCTCCGACGGGTCATCCGCGACCGCTCGACATAGCAATATTGTGATCACTGCAGCTCAGCAACTGACATGCCAGTTGCACGATGCTTGCTCTAGCCTCCGTCATACTCCGCAAGCGTCGCTTCCGTGCGCAACGTAATGGCGAGCGCCGAGAGCCGCGCGCGCGCATCGGCGGGAGCAAGAGGTGAGGCCAATCAAGCGATGGCGCGTGATCCGGGTGACGTGAAAGTCGTGATCCTCGCGGGCGGCAAGGGGACCCGTCTCCGGCCGTTTACCGTGACGTTTCCGAAGCCGCTTGTCCCGCTCGGCGATATGCCAATCCTCGAAGTCGTGCTGACACAACTCCGCCGTCACGGTTTTCGCGACGTCACGCTGACGGTCGGCCATCTCGCGGGTCTGATCCGCGCGTTTGTCGGCGAGCACCCGAGCCTGACGAAGGACCTCGGCATTTCGTTCGTCACGGAGGAGACGCCGACGGGGACGGCGGGATCGCTCGCTTCGATCAACGGGCTCACCGGCACGACGCTTGTCATGAACGGCGATGTGCTGACCAATCTCGATTATCGCGCGCTGGTCGACGATCATGAGGCGTCCGATGCGGCGCTGACCATCGCGGTCCACACCGTCAGCGAGACCGTCGATTTCGGCGTGCTCGAAGCGGATGCCGCCGGGACACTCCGGGCCTACCGCGAGAAGCCATCGCAATCGTACGATGTGTCGATGGGCGTCTACGTCTACTCAGCGCGTGCGCTCAGCTACATCGCGCCGGGCGCGTATCTCGACTTCCCCGATCTCGTCGGCAGGCTCCTGGCGGCGGGAGAGCAGGTCCGCGTTTATCGAA
>JBCBXS010000214.1:0-5050 GCA_039816475.1 Pseudomonadota bacterium
CGCGGCACTTTGAAGTTCGCGAACTGACGCGAGAGCCATGAACCCGTGTTCTCGCGCGGCGCGAGACCGTCCGACTGGATAAGCGCGTAGCCGTCCTTGTACCAACGCGAGTTCGGAAAGTTATGGCCGAGGATCGCGACCGCCGTCTGGGCCTCTTCGCGAATGCCAAGCGCCATGTAGGACTCGGCGAGACGCATCAGCGCCTCTTCGACGTGCTGCGTTGTCTGATACTCGCTGACCACGACCTTAAAGCGGTTGATCGCCGCCACGTGGTTGCCGCGCTTCAGGTAATAGCGGCCGACGTTCATCTCCGATGCCGCCAGCGAATCCAACGCGATGCGCACGCGATTATCAGCCTCGCGCGCGTATTTGCTGTCGGGGTAACGCGTCTTCAGGATCTGATATTCAGCAAGCGCTTTCTTTGTCGCCGACTGGTCGCGGTTCGGACTGCGGATATCACCGAAGTGGCTCGACGCGATGATGTGGTGCGCAAACGGCGCGTCCTTCGTGCCCGGGTGCATTGTCGTGTAGCGGCGCGCAGTTGCAATCGCTTCCGGATATTTGCCGGCCTTAAAGTAAGAGTAGGCAGCCATGACGATCGCACGGCGCGCTTCCGGTGCGTACGGGTGGTCGCGATCAAGATCTTCGAACTTGCGGGCGGCCCGCTCCCAACGCCCGCGCGAAAGATAGCTGTCCGCGGTTGCGTACATCTTGCCGGGCGGGTCTGGCTGGAGAAGCTTTTGGGCTGATGAGTTGTTCGTCGCACAGCCGGCAGTGCTCAACCCAAGCAGAGCTAAGGCACAAACGATCAGCGCCGATCGCAATAATGATGCGGAATATGTGGCGTCGCCCGTCATGGCGTCTGTCCCGGAATGCCCCTCAACCCCAGTCGAACCGCGGCGATTGCGACTCGCGCGTTGCAACAGGGGTAGCCCATGCCCGTCGTGAAAGGAAAGCCACCAAACCCGGGCCGAACTTTGGCGTCGATGCTGCGAACCGCTTTGGTGCGGTAAGGCAGCACCGACAATCTCAACTGCCTCACGAATTCGCTGGGTTAAACGCCACCTTGCCCCAGACTATTCGCCAGCGAGTGCGAAAGCCGCCGGTGCGCGCGTGACCTGGCGGTCTTCGCGAACGATTGCCGGTGCGTCCATGATGGTCCAGGCATCGCGGTTCTCAAACAGCGCCTGCAGCACGGTCGCGTTCAGGCGATGACCCCCGCAGTACGAGCGGTAGCATCCGAGGATCGGGTTGCCGCCGAGTGCGAGGTCACCAACCGCGTCAAGCATCTTGTGCCGGACGAACTCGTTCTCGAAGCGAAGACCCTCTTTGTTGAGAACCTTGTCGTCTTCGATCGCCACGCTGTTCGAAAGCGAAGCGCCGAGTGCGAGACCCGATTTCCAGAGCTTTTCGACGTCAGACATGAAGCCGAATGTGCGCGCCTGCATGAGCTCATCGCGAAACGCGTCAGGTGTGAGTTCAAGCGCAAGGCGCTGGCGGCCAATCACCGGCGTATTAAAGTCGATTTCCGTTTCGAGACGGAAACCGTGGTGCGGGACCAGCTCTCCCCAGGCATCCCCCTGTTCAACGCGAACCGGGCGGAGGACCTTGAGGAAGCGGCGCGGCGCCGAAAGGGTTTTGATGCCGGCTGTCTCGATCGCCTCAACGAAGACGGCGGAACTGCCGTCCATGATCGGGACTTCCTTGCTGTCGATCTCGATCAGGCAATTGTCGATCCCGAGACCGCGGATCGCTGCAAGCAGATGCTCGACGGTTCCGACGGTTGTGCCGCTCTCGTCGCCGAGGACGGTACAGAGAGTCAGGTTCTTGACGAAATCCACGTGAGCGGGGATTTCCGCCGTGATTTGGCCGCGTCGCGTAACCAGAAAACGGAGGCCGACATCAACGCCTGCTGGATGCAGGACCAGTGATACCGGCGCTCCGTTATGCACCCCCGTGCCATCTAGTTTGATTTCGCGTCCGACCGTGGTTTGCCGTGCACCGACAAATCGCCTCGACATAAGCGCGTCCCTCGCCCCATTGGCGCCCTCCCGCTCGCGCAGTCGGAAGCCACCCCCGATAATCGACTGGTACTCCGTTACAACACCACCCCAAGGCGCTGTAACATCACTGCATCACACGTCGATTAATCAATAATTGGACTGTAGGGGCCGCCGCGTTCGATACACAAATCACGGTTTTTTACGCTGTATTACTATGATTGCTGCTTAACGTTGCGACAGCAATCTGCTCCTGGGATACGAGCCCCACCCACACCCTTAACTTCTTGTTTTACTTCCAAATTCGTGACTTTCTTGCGCCGGCCGATCGCCGCTCTCACCGCGCAACACCTGACAAACTCAAGCTTTCGTTCCCGTGATCCGTTGTGAAGAGCTGACGGGTGCGTCATCGGGTTCCACGTCCTGATTCGTCGTCCCGCGCTCTGATTCGGTCCGCTTTCCGAGATTCGTGAGCTTGCCCAACAGGCCTCGCCCGCCTCTGCGTTGCTGAGGTGTCACGTTTTCCTGCTGCGCGGTATGGGCGCGATAGGCCCTCTGGCCAGGCTCGGGGAACTCGTCAACCGCAGGCATACGCGGCTCCGACGGCCGTGCCGTTTCAGGCATGGCCGGTTCGAATGACGGCGTATGACTGTCTGTCGGCGCCGTATCGCTTTCGGGGGTGCTCACCTCGGCTTTTGCGGTCTCTGCCATGACGGCTTCCGGCGCAATCCGGACACCGTCGGCTGAAGTCCATGCCGGTGCTACGGCTGATGACGACGCGGCAACCGATTTTGGTGCGGACGCAGCAGAGGGTGCAGGCACTGCCGGTGACGTCGGACCCGGCGGCATGGCGCCCAGCGCTTTCGCGAAATCGTCGACGCGGTCCGCGTGCGACCGACCTTCACCAGCCCGTGGCAACGGCGGCGGCGGCGGCGCTGTCGCTTGTTCCGAAGCAACGGCACCCGACTTGCCAGTCATGGATCCAGGCGCCGCCTTGCCAACCGCCTCGCGATCAGCGTCAGCCTCAGCGGACCCACCACGCCCGCGCGCTGCCTGTAGTTCGGCGTAGTGCGCGCGGTCCATCCCGGCAGCCACAAGCGAAACCCGCATGCGTGGGCCGAACTCTGCATCGAACGTCGCACCGACGATGATGTTTGCGTCAGGATCGACTTCCTGGCGCACGCGGCTCGCGGCTTCGTCGACTTCATAGAGCGTGAGATCGCCACCGCCGACGATCGAGATGAGCACACCTTGCGCGCGTTCGAGCGAGACTTCGTCGAGCAACGGATTGGCGAGGGCTTCTTCAGCGGCCAGCACGGCGCGTTGCGCACCTTCCGCTTCGCCAGTGCCCATGACGGCGGCGCCCATATCGGCCATCACCGTCTTCACATCGGCAAAGTCGAGATTGATCAGCCCGTCCTTCATGATGAGATCGACGATGCAGGCGATGCCCGAATAGAGCACCTGATCGGCGAGCACGAAGGCCTCCGCAAAGGTCGTCTTCTCCGTCGCGATCCGGAACAGGTTCTGGTTCGGGATCACGATCATCGTGTCGACGACAGGGCGGAGTTCGGAGATGCCGACTTCGGCCACCCGCATACGGCGCGAGCCTTCGAAGTGGAATGGTTTCGAGACGATTGCGACTGTCAAAGCGCCGAGTTCACGGGCGGTTTCAGCGATAATAGCGGCCGCGCCCGTGCCGGTCCCACCGCCCATGCCGGCTGCGATGAAGACCATATGCGAGCCTTCGAGCTGCTTGCGGATTTCTTCGCGTGCCTCTTCTGCGGCAGCCCGTCCGATTTCAGGACGAGCGCCGGCGCCGAGACCTTCGGTGAGCGCCACGCCGAGCTGCAGGCGCTTTTCAGCGCTCGAGATCGCCAGCGCCTGCGCGTCGGTGTTCGCCGCGATGAAATCGACGCCGCTCAGGCCGGATGCGATCATGTTGTTGATCGCGTTGCCGCCGGCACCTCCAACGCCGATCACCGTGATCCGGGGCGTCAGATCGGTCAGTTCCGTCAGCTCTGAATTCGCGGTCATGCAGCAGGTCTCCAGATGCTGTCGGCCGAACGCTCTCGCGCACCTGACCGACGGTTGCCGTCGCGAACGCAGGCATTACCGGAAACGCAGGGACCGGGACCGCGCAGAGCTCCAACGCTCAGCGCAGCCGAATCACTTGCAAACGTTAATCGGAATTGAAGATCGCTTCCAACGATCGCGCCGCGCTTGGACACAGGCCGACGATGGCAACAGCCTTGGCCGCAAGCTGACGGTCATCGTGATGGCGCGCGCGGCGCGACGTGCTCAGAAGCTTGCCTGCACCCACGATTGTAGGCGGCTCATGTAGCCCTGACCGCCTGGCGCGAGCGGGCCTGCGACGGGGATCTGCCGCGACGGCGGTTTGCAGTCCTTGAGCCCGACGACGGCGGACAAGGCAGACGCTGATCCAGCCAGTTCAGGCCCCAACAGAGCCTGCGGACCTGCCCCGAGGCGCGCAGGCCGGCCAAGTGCGTTGGCGACAACGAAGCCGAGCCCCGGCAGTCGACTTGCCCCGCCGGTGAGCACAACAGGGACCTCTTTCGCATCGGCGAACGGGCTCTTTGCGATCTGTTCCTGCAACAGACCGATCTGTCGGACGACCCGCTTGCTGATGACGTCAACCAACCGCGCATGCGGGACAACCGGTGGCGGCATCCCGTCCAGGCCGGCCGAACCGACGGAGACCGACCGCGTCTCGCTCGCGCGGACCAGTGTTCCGCCCAGAACCTTCAACCGCTCGGCGTCATCGAACCTCAGATCGAACGCGCGGGCGAGATCGAGGGAGACCTGACGCCCGCCGGTCGCGAGGCCTGCGCACCAGACGAGTTGTCCACGCGTAAAGCCCGCGCAGGTGATTGTCTCGGCGCCAAGGTCGGCGACGATGACGCCGTTTTCGCGTTCGTCCGCGGTTGCCGCGACCTGCGCTGAAGCGAAGGCCGCCGGAACGACGCTGCGGACGTCGACGAAGTTGCGGGTGATGGCGATGAGCAGCGTCCGGATTGCAGATTCGTCAG
>JBCBXS010000215.1:0-5016 GCA_039816475.1 Pseudomonadota bacterium
CGATGGCATGCGGGATCGGCCTCAGCCCCGCACAGAAAGACGCGCGCCGGGATGAGCCGGCGCGCGCGATAATGTAAATGGGTTGTTGGACACCGGGCCGTTACAGGGCCGCAGATCCTTCGTCGGACGCCTGACCGCCACCGGTCGACGCGCCGCCGTCAGAAGAGCTGCCGCCAGATGAGCCCGTGTCGGTAGAGGTCTCCGCGACTGCAGAACCGCCGCCGCCGTGGCTTTTGCCGCCACCATGACCGCCCTTACCGCCACCGTGGCCTTTACCGCCGTGGCTCTTGCCGCCGTTGCCACCTTTGCCGCGGCCGCCGCCTTTGCCACCGCGGCCACGGTCACCGTCGCCTTTCTCAGCGCGACCCCGGCCGCGATCGCTCTTACCGCCACGACCGCGTCCACGATCACCGCGCGATCCGCGATCACTCCGGCTTGCTCGGCCACCACGCGATCCGCGATCACCCCGGCTTGCTCGGTCACCACGAGACCTGCGGCCGCCCTTGCGACGACTGCGTTCCGAGCTGCCGCTGAAGACATCATCCTTCCAGTTGCCGCCGCGCGACGCGAAGTCCCGTCCGCCGCCGCGACGCCCGCTCTTACCGCGATGGCCGCGTTTTCCGAGACCACGGCCAAGCGCACTCTTGAAGCCGCCGCCGCTCTTGCGCCCCGCCTTGCGACCGCCATAGCCGTCCTTGCGACGGTCGGCGCGACGATTGCGCTTACTCTTGCGGCCAGCCCAGGCAGCGGACTTCCAGCCGTCCTTGCGACGACGTTCGCTCCGGCTGTTGGCGCGCTTGCCGCGATGTTTCACAGCAGCGAACTTGCGGTTCTTGGCGTGCTTCCGCTTCTTGGCGTACGCCGAGCCGTAGGACTTCTTCCGCTTATCTTTGCGGAGCTTCCGCTTCTTAGCGTAGGTCGAGCCGTATAGCTTTTTCCGCTTATGCTTGCGAAGCTTGCGCGAGATCTTCCGAGCCGTCCGGCGGAGCTTTCGTGCTTTTCTTTTTGTTGCCCTTGAGCGGGCCGCGACACGCTTCGCTCTATCTGAGAGGCGCTTCGCTCTCTTACGGAGCCGAAGCTTTCGTTTTTTCTTTGAGACGTACTTCGCTTTTTTCCGAAGCCTCTTCGCCTTGTGCTTTATACGTTTCGACTTGCGCTTCAGCTTTCGCGATTTCTTTGCAAACTTGCGCGCTTTCTTGCGCTTCTTCTTGATGATCTTCTTGAATTTTTTGTATTTCTTTTTCTTGTATTTCTTCTCTTCTGGCGGAGCCGCCGTGACCTCGATCTCGCGTTGCTCCGTGACGCAGTTCCGCTCGTCCCGGAGCAAGCGCTGCGTTGGATCGATTTCAGAGCGGCACTCGAACCGTTCGATCCTGCTCTGGGCGCTGGCCTGTGATGAGAAAATCGGGCTGGCCAGTAGCGCAACCGCGGCCAAGACAACCGCTTGCACTGCCAATAGCTTCAGTCGCCTCATTAACGTTCACTCCCACGCATTATTCTTGCTTAAGAATGCGTTTCGTAGGCGCGTGGAACTTAAGAGTCGACTTTAACCCTCTGTTATCCTTTCAGCCGCGCAATTCACGAAGCTGATGATGCGGAAAAGGCGCGATTTTATAGGCCCATAGTCCTAGGACCCATGGCAAAAGCGTATCAGTCTGAGAGTGAGCTCCATTTCGCCGAACAGCGATCAGGCATCGCCGACGGGTTCTTTCAACGTGGTGCGGCCACCTTCGGGCTCGCTGGCTCGGCGCCCGACTTGACTGCCAGGCGTCGGCGGATTGCCGGCGGCAAATCCATCAAGGACCTTCTCGAACAGCTCAGGCGTCAGGTCTTCGTAGGTGTCCTTCCAGATCTGGACCATCGGCGCGTTTGCGCACGAGCCGAGGCACTCGACCTCTTCCCAGGAAAAACGGCCATCGCCCGAGAGCGTGTGCGCCGTCGGGGCGATCCGCCTCTGACAGACAGCTTTGATCTCCTCTGAGCCGCGCAGCATGCACGGCGTCGTCCCGCAGACCTGGACGTGCGCAACCGTGCCGACCGGTGCCAACTGGAACATCGTGTAGAAGGTCGCGACTTCGTAGGCGCGGATGTAGGGCATATCGAGCATGTCGGCGACGTAGCGGAGCGCCGGCTCAGGCAACCAGCCGTCGTGCTGTTCCTGCGCCCGCCACAGCAGCGGGATGATCGCAGACGCTTGCTTGCCTTCCGGATACTTCGCGATCGTCTCCTTCGCGAAGGCGAGGTTTTCCGTGGTGAACTCGAAGCTGTCGGGCTGTTCGTGATGCAGACGGCGGACGGCCATGGTCGGGTTCCTGAAATTGGCAGGCCACGAGGCCCGGATCATGCCGGGGTTAAGTCCGCGCGACCGCGCACGCAACCGGCTGGGGCCACGGCAAATGGTCCAAGGGGCGTTCGCCGGATCTTGGGCTGTCGTCGTGAAATGCCCGCCGGGGTACCGGCGGAATGCCGGCTAATTAAAGAAGTTCGGCTGCCCGCTTGAGGCAGAAAGCCCGCCGTCGACCGGCAAGATAACGCCGTTGACGAACCGCGCGTCGTGGCCGGCGAGGAAGGCGATCACATCGGCGACTTCTTCGGGCTCCGCGCCGCGCCCCATCGGGATGCGGTCCTGAAACTTGGTCATCAGCGCGTCGTTCCGCTGCATCCGCTTCGTCATGTCGGTGCGCGTGAAGCTCGGCGCGACGGCGTTGACCCGGATGCCGCGCGAGGGGAGATCGAGGGCGATCGCACGGGTGAAGTTCGAGACCGCGCCCTTCGATGCGTTGTACGGGCTCATGCCCCAGTCCCCGCCGAGCCCCGAAACCGACGAGACGTTGATGATCGCGCCGCCGCCGTCACGCTCGAGCGAGGGGACGGCTGCCCGCGTCATATAGAAGACGCCGTCGACGTTGACGCGCATCACGTTCGCCCACGCATCGTCGTCGACGTTGTCGACCCGGCCGCCGACCGCAACGCCGGCGTTGTTGACCAGAACATCCAGCCCGCCAAACCGCTCGACATGCGCATTGACGAGGTCGCGGCAGGCCTCGGGCTTCGCGACATCCGCGGTCACAGTCAGGACCTCGCCGGCGCTGCCGATCTCAGATGCGACGGCATCGAGCTTGTCTTTCGTCCGCCCGCTCAAGGTGACGGCAAACCCGTCTGCGACGAGCCGCTTGGCGGTGGCCGCTCCAATGCCCGAACCGCCTCCCGTGACGATCGCCGAGCGCTGTTTCGATGAGCCAGGTGCCATGGCGGGGGATCCTCAGACGCTGAGTACTAATGGGTATGGCGCGCAAACCAAAAGCTGCCGCCAATCTCGGCGACGTAACGTTTGGTGTTCGCAAGCGTGCGCGACCGGACGATCAAACCCTCGTGACAGGACGGTCGGGCGCACGGGGGCATTTCTTTGACTTCGGACTATTGCGCGCCGCTTCCGGTCACGTTTCGCGGTGAAAGCGGAAGTGGCTCGGCGTCGACAGCACTGCTCGGCGTGTAGCCCGGGATGTAGACAATGTCGGATGGCGGCTGCACGCCGATCCAGCCGAGCAGCAGGAACACAGTCGCGACGGGCGCGAGGAACAGCGAGATTTGCCCAGAGACGCGCATGAAGCCGATCCAGAAGATCGCGAGTGCAACGCCGGCGCCGATGATCCACCAGCCGCCGAACTCAGGCCCACGGGCGGCCGCAAAAAGAAATCCCATCGCGAGCGCGAAGATCCCGAGCAAGATCGGGATCAGAGGCTTTTCGGCATGCAGCGTTCCCATGGGCCATTCGTTCTGGACCGCGAAGATCCGGTACGTCGCGAGCGCCAGCCCAAGGCCGACGCTGGCGGCTGCCAGGAGGAAAAGATAATCAATGATCATAACGGGCACTCCGAACCGCTGCCGCTTCCCCCCTCTGGCGCGTCAGATACCAGAAGTCCACGGAACACCAAACCCTTTGCGGCCAATTGCTTACGGCGGCGGGGCGAACCTTGTCTCAATGCCTGCCCACTCAAGCCGGTTCGCTGGCCGCACGGCTAACTCTGTGACGCGGGCACGGGCGCCGGTGGCTGAGCCGACGGCTCGGCAAAGTCGATCCCCCGTGACCAGTCGATGTTGCGGGTGACAAACATCACAGTGGCGATGCACAGGAACGCGGCGACCGATCCAACCAGCAGAGCGTAGTCCTCAATCCGCAGCAGCAGATAGAGCAGCGCGTAGATCGTCCCGATCAACGAGAAGAGCGCGAAGCCACGCGATCGCGACCTCACGACTGATCCGAAGTACGTCCCGATCAACGTCGCCGTTGCCGCCGCCGCGAGCGTGTAGCCCGCATCAAACCCGATGTGTTCGGCGGTACCGATCAGGAGCACGTAGAAGATCACCAGGGCGAGGCCGACGAGGATGTACTGGATCCAGTGCACGCGGCGGCGCGCCTGCACCTCCATGATGAACACCGCAAAGAACACGACGCCGATGAAAGCGACGGCATACTTCAGCGCGCGCTGCGCAAGGCTGTAGAAGCGGACCGGCTGGAACAGTTTGACGCCAAATGCGGATGGGCCGCGAAGCGCGGCGAGCGTCGGCACGCGTTCCGTTTGCGATGTGCCGCGCGCCAGACGCGGGATCGACCACGCCGCGTCAAAACTGCTCTCGGTGATCGTCCGGCTGTCGGGGAGAAAAGATCCATCGAAGCTCGGATGCGGCCAATCGGACGAGACCTTGACGTTGGTGTCTCCGCCTGCCGGCGAAAACCGGATCGACTGCGAGCCGTTGAGCGTGATGTCGAAACCGTAGGAGAAGCCTGCACGCGCCTCCGCCTCGCTGACGGGGACGTGGATCGCACCGACGTTGTTGCCGGCGCCGTTCGCGACGCCGCTGCCGGCCCGGAACTGACGCGTGCCGCGAGGGCCGAGATCAGCCGTCGTTGTCTATTTGATCCCGCGCACGTCGCCGACGATCAGGCCGCAGGACGCCTCATTCCAGAGGAAACGCCCGGACCCGGATGTGGCCTTGTCATCGAGGGGTGCGAAC
>JBCBXS010000216.1:0-5005 GCA_039816475.1 Pseudomonadota bacterium
CGCGAATATTCTTAGGCGCGAGCTCCATGGCGACGGACTGCGTCATACCGGAGACGGCCCATTTGGACGCGGCGTACGCAGCTGCGCCGCCAAGGCCCTTGAGCCCGACAATCGACGACGTATTGACGATCACGCCTCCGCCCTGCCGTTCCATCTGAGCCGCCTCGTGGACCATGGCGAAGTACTTCCCGCGCGCGTTCGTCGCGAAGATGTTGTCGTATTCCGCCGCCGCGTCGTCGGTCGTGACACCAAAGGCCTGTCCGACGCCCGCATTGTTGAACGCCACGTCGATGCGCCCGAAGCGGCGCACCGTTTCGTCGATAAAGGCCTTGAGCTGATCGAGCTCGCGCACATCGGCCGGCATGTAGTGGGCCTTACCGCCTGAGGCCTGAATGGCGTCAGCCACCTCCTTGCCGAGAGTCTTGCGGCGACCGCAGAACGCGACCGTGGCGCCTTCCCGGGCGAACGCTTCAGCGGTCACGCGTCCGATCCCGGACGTTGCACCGGTGATCTGGACGACCTTTCCGGCAAAGCGTTTGCGCGGCTCTGCTGCCTGCGCGCTGCGCGTGCCTGCGCCCCCTGCTGCCGCCGTGGCCACCGCGGTTGCACTCAATCCACCGATCAGACCGCGGCGGCTCACGTTCGCTTCGTGTTCCCTGCCCATTGTCATCTCCATCGCGGGTGTTTGCACTGATAGAGAGATGACAGGCGGGCGCGGCAGTCTCTTGCACGAGACGGCGCAAGTTTTGGACGATCTTGCTTAGATAGCTTGAGTGGCCCGCCAGGTTTTCGGCGGTGCGCCAGCAACCTGCTTGAAGACGCGCGAGAAATGCGCCTGGTCAGAAAACCCGCAGGCAAGTGCGATTTCAATCATCTGGCGATCGGAAGCGACGAGCATTTTCTTGGCCTGCTCGACACGATAGCTCATGACAAACTGCATCGGGCTCTGGCCGACCGTTTGTTTAAAGAGGCGCGAAAAGTGTGACGGGCTGAGCGCGGCCTGACCTGCAAGATCCTCAAGCGTGATCGTGCGTCCAAACTGCTTCGAAACCAAATCGAGAACCCGCTTGTAGTGGTTCGCCGTGAAGCCTCTTGCCAGACCCGGCACCGCATCGCGCTCGCCGTACTTCTGAATGAGCTTGATGAGAAACACACGCGCGAGCGACTCGAACATGACCTCCGATCCGATGTCACGCGTTTCAAGCGCTTCCTTGAGGAGCCATCCCGCCTGACAGATATCGACATCCGTGAACTGCGGCAGATCTTTGAGCTGCTGCGCGGTCAACAGGACGCCGAGTTCACTTTTTGCGAAGCGTTCGAGTTTCTCCGGCTCAAGCGTGATCACGATGACCTTCGACTTGATGTACCAGCGCCAGCCCGAGACCATGCCCGCCGGCGTCACAACAATTTCGTTGTGATGGTACGTGAAGTCGCGGTGCTCACCGTCACGCCAGTTTTCAACGCGGTGCGGCGTCTCTTGATAATTGAGCAGGATGTGATGCTGCGCGTATTCCCGCTCCGGCATGCTGTCCGGTTCGGCCTCGAAGTACTCCAGGGTCAGCAGATCGGCTGCAGACGGGCGCGCAAGGCTCCGGCTTTCGATGAGCGGCCGTTCAGGATACGTGTCTTGGTAGCGATGCGGCATCCGTCACGTGTACCGCCAGCAGCCCTGAAGTTGCAAAGTGTGCATCGCGCTGAAATCAGCCAGGGACGACCGGACTTCGCACCGGGATGATGAGCGTCGGGCCCTAGCTCGCGTACGGCAGCGACGAGTGGTGCAGCACGAGCCGCATGACGCCGTCGGCGTCTTTCTTGTACCCGAACGTCTTGTCGACCTTTGTCGTCTGGCCGTCCTTGTTTGTGAAATAGACCCAGCCCATCCACATCGCGACATCGCCCTCGATAAAGCTCGCAGCTGTTTCCGAACGCACCTCACGCCAGCCTTGGATCGCGAAACCATTGTCGTCCGGGTACTCAGGGTCGTGGCCGACGAAGTACGATAACGCGCCCTTGCGGGTCGTCCGGAACGTCTGCGGACCACCGCTCAGCGTCGGTTTAAAAAGCACAGGGCCGAGAGTGTAGCCGTAGGCTGCGTCCAGCACATCGCCGGCAACGCGTCGCGCACCGTCAATGCCGTCTGCCTCGAACGCCATTGCGATTGCGACAAGCCCCTCGCCCCACGCCGCCCGCGCCGCTGAAAGATCGTCTTCGCTGATCATCCGGTGTTTCCTTCCTGCTCATGACGCGAATGTAGTGTCGATAAGGCACCGCGTCGAACGCCTGAGCGCCGATGCTCCGATCGTAGTCGCGCCTCGCACGCGCCTGCGACCAGCCAACTCAGCTATGTCTACACCGCTTCGCTGAAGACGGCGGAGCTAAAGGCCTCCGCCGGGCCGGCCAGACGCGAGACCCAGCCACACCTCCCCCCTACTCCGCGGCTTCGGCGGCGGCGACAACCGCGCCTGCGCGCCGCTCGGCTACGAGCTTTGCGGCGCTGACGTAGTCGGCTTTGCCGGAGCCCAGGACGGGGACGCGATCGACCACCATGACTTCAGCCGGCGTCATCAGTTCCGCCGCGCCCTGACGTTTCGCGAATGCGGTGAAGTCGGCGCGGGTGGCTTTGGCATTTTCGGTGATCAGCGTCAGGCGTTCGCCTTTGCGCGGGTCCGGCTCTGAGACGACGACGCTCATGGCATCCGGCCAGAGTGCTGCTGCGAGCGCTTCTACCGCTGCGAGCGAGACCATCTCGCCGGCGATTTTGGCGAAGCGTTTCGCGCGGCCCTTGATGGTGATGAAGCCTGCAGCATCGATCTCGACGATGTCGCCGGTGTCGTGCCAGCCACCTTCGGGCGCTTCGAGGACGCCTGGGTTTTCGGTGCGGTAGTAGCCGAGCATGACGTTCGGCCCGCGCACGAAAAGCCGGCCGCCTTCGTCGATGCCAGGCACGTCTTCGAGGCGCGCCTCCATCATCGGCACCAGACGGCCGACGGTGCCTGTGCGATTGGCAAGCGGCGTGTTGATCGCGAGCACAGGCGCGGTCTCGGTGACGCCGTAGCCTTCGAGAATGCGCACGCCAAACCGTTCCATGTAGAGCGCGCGTGTACGGGCTTTCACAGGCTCGGCGCCGGCGAGCACCATGCGCACGTTATGGAAGTCGTAGGGGTGCGCTGAGCGCGCGTAACCCGTCAGGAACGTGTCGGTGCCGAACAGGATGGTGGCGTTGGTCTGGTACACCAGCTCGGGCACGATCCGGTAATGCAGCGGCGAGGGATAGAGGAAGACCGGGACGCCGGTGACCAGCGGCATCACGAGGCCGGCCGTCAGCCCGAACGAGTGGAACAGCGGCAGGACATTGAAGACCTTGTCTTCGCCATTGGCGGCACAGACCGTGACGGCCTGGACGGCGTTTGCGAGGATGTTGCGATGGCTGAGGACAACCCCCTTCGGCGTGCCTTCGCTGCCGGATGTGAACAGGATCGCAGCCGGGTCCTCGGGCCGCCGGTCGGCAAGCGGTGCACTGCCCGCGAGCATGCCGCGGATCTTGTCGGCAAACGAGATGCTTGCGCGGGCGTCCTCGAGATAGACGATGCGGCACCGGTCTGCGAGCTGCGCCACCAGGTCCTCGAGATGCGCCTTCTCGACGAACGCGCGCGAGGTCAGCAGCGTGCGGACGGCGGCGGCTTCACAGGCGGCATCGACGTTTCGGACACCGGCTGTGAAGTTCAGCATGGCAGCGACGCGGCCGGTGGACTGCAGCGCGAAGAACGTGACCGCAGCGCCGACTGTGTTGGGCAGCAGCACGCCGACGGCTTCGCCGACTTCGGTGTCATTCGCGAGCTTTGCGCCAAGCACCTGTGCGCCAGTGATCATGCGCTTGAACTTGAGCTTGGTGCCCAGCGCATCTTCAAGGATTGGCTTTCCGGTGTCGCGGGTCCGCCGGGCGTCGGCCAGCGCCTGGAACAGCGTGCGGTCGATGTCGGTCGCCTGCGCGGCGGTGTCCGTCATGATGTCCTGCAGGGCGGCACCGGCGGCCTGACGGCGGGCCTTACCGTTGAGCGTTTCGTCGATTTCGAGCCGCCGCGGCGGCAGGATCGTGATCTTGATTTTCGGGAACCAGACCTTCTTCGTCTGGGTCTTGCGGAGATAGCTAAACGGCGAGCGCTCAGCGCCTTCGATACGGACGGGGATGATCTTCGCGTCTGCCCGTTCCGCAATCATTGCCGTGCCGTCGTAGACCTTCATGAGACCGCCGGTGACCGTCAGGCGGCCTTCGGGAAAGATGACAAGCGTCTGGCCGGACTTCACAACGTTGATGAGCGAGCGCGTCGCCATCGGGTTGGTCGGGTCCATCGTGAAGAAGTTGATGAGCTTCAGGAACGGCTTCGACCACCACCAGTTGGCAACTCCGGTCCAGATCGCGAATGCGGCGTGGTCCGGCATGACGGTGTGCAGCAGCGGGCCGTCGAGCAGGCTGACGTGGTTCGGGGCGATCACAGCGCGTTCGCCGGGTTTGGGAAGGTTCTCAAGACCCTCGACCTCGAGGCGGTAGAAGAAGTTGAAGACGGCGCGGCCGAGATCACGGATGCCGTCGCGGCCCCACGCGCGGCAGACAACCACGGCTGTCGCGATCGAGCCGACGGCGATGACGAGGAACGGCACGGCGTAGGCCATCCCCGCCGCCTGTCCGCCGGCAAGAGCTAGACTTGCGACCGTCATCAAGCCTGCGTGCAGGATGTTGACGCCGGCGATGGTGCGCGCGCGGCGTTCCGGCGCCGACCACATCTGGAGCGCCGCGAACGATGGCACGATGAACAGGCCACCGGCGGCTGCCAAACCGAACAACGCGACACCCAGTTGAATGACCAGCGGGTCCTGCGCGATATCGGCGAGCGTGACGGCCGTCGCAGGGGCGGCGGGCAGCGCTGCGATCAGCGTCGCAGCATAGAGCGCGAAGAGACCCATGAGGACTGCGCCCACAGGGACCACGGCGAGGTTCGGTCTGAGG
>JBCBXS010000217.1:0-4965 GCA_039816475.1 Pseudomonadota bacterium
CTTCCGCCGAGACCAGACTGCCGGGTCCCGGGCCGAACCACTTCATGATCTCATCGGGATCGGTCCAGGCTTTGAACACCCGCCGAGGCGTGGCCGGAAAGATTGCCTCGACCAGAACGGGTTCGGCGCCGACGTCCGTTTGCAGAAAGCGCATTAGTCTTTCTCCTCTCGCAGGTGGCGGCCGAGCGCATCGAGCTGGCCTTCCCAGAAATTGCGGTAGTCGTTCAGCCACTCTGATGCCGACTTCATCGGCGCTGCCCGAAGGCGGCAGAAGCGCGTACGCCCGCGCTTCTCGATCTCGACAAGACCCGCCTCGCTGAGGACGCGCAGGTGTTTCGACACCGCCGTCAGCGACATGTCGAAAGGCCTGGCGAGGTCGGAGAGCGGGGCTTCGCCCTTCGCGAGTTCGGCCACCAGGGCGCGTCGCGTCGTGTCGCTGAGGGCTGCGAAGGTTTGGTCGAGGTTCGTCATCCGGTTCTGTGCATCAAAAGTGAACTAAAGGGTTGACTATTGCGAGGAGGCCCAATAGTCAACCACTCTGTTCACTATCAAAAGAAGCCGATAATCGAAAGGCCGGACGATGAAACTCTTCGATGCGAGAACGCCGAACTCGATGCGGGTCCACGTGCTGATGGCGGAGAAAGGAATTGATCTGCCGCGCGAGCCCATCGACGTCATCAACGGCGGGACGCGAACGGGCGCGTTCCTGAAAATCAATTCCCTCGGCGAACTTCCCGTGCTGAAGCTCGACGACGGTCGCTATCTCGCCGAGAGCATCGCGATCTGCCGCTACCTCGAAGCGCTGCATCCGGAGCCGAGCCTTTTCGGCACGTCGCCGGAGGAGCAAGCGTGGATCGAGATGTGGAACCGACGCATGGAGCTGCATGTGTTCAACGCGATCGGGTATGCGGCGCAGCACACGCTTCCGTTCTTCGCCGACAAGCTCGAACAGATCCCGGCCTATGCCGATGCACAGGTCCGCCGTGCGCAAACGCTCTGGACGTGGCTTGACGCGGAGCTTGCCGACGGTCGGCCGTACATCGCCGGTGATCGGTTCTCGGTTGCCGACATCACCGGCCTCGCCGCGCTGATGGTCTCGGCGTTGCTGGATGCGGAGATACCGCGTGATGCCACGCACACGATCAAGTGGCAGGAGCGGGTCCAGAGCCGGCCGAGTGTTCTGGCGCAACAAGCCCAGGCGCCGTCAGCGAACGTGGGAGCACGATTATGACCACTGAACAGCCGACAGTCGGCACGCGTGCGGAGTGGCTTGAGGCTCGGCTCGCTCTGCTGGAGGAGGAAAAGGCGCTGACCCGCGCCGGCGATGCGCTTGCCGAAAAGCGGCGTGCGCTGCCGTGGGTCAGGCTCGACAAAGAGTACGCGTTCACCAGCCCCGGCGGGCCGCAGACGCTGGCCGGTCTGTTCGGCCAGCGAAGCCAGCTCCTCGTCTACCACTTCATGTTGGGTGAGGGTTGGGAGGCCGGGTGTCCGTCCTGCTCGTTCTGGGCCGATGGCTACAATGGCCTCGACGTCCACCTCGGGGCGCGTGACATCGCACTTGTGTCCGTCTCAGCCGCACCGATTGATCAGATCGAGGCGTATCGCAAGCGCATGGGCTGGTCGTTTACGTGGGTGTCGTCGCAGGGGACGGACTTCAACCGGGACTTCTGCGTGACGATCCCCGATGAGGAACGCGAGACCGGGTACTACAACTTCGCCAACCGCGGGTTTCCGGTGTCGGAGGCGCCTGGCTACAGCGTTTTCGCACGCCGCGACGACGGCGCGGTTTATCATACGTACTCCTGCTATGCGCGCGGGCTCGATCGGCTGAACGCGGGTTATCAGTTGATCGATCTGACGCCGAAAGGCCGCAATGAAGACGTGCTTGCACACACGATGGGGTGGCTCCGTCGACACGACGAATATTAACGCGGCCGGGCCTGGTCGTCGGCGCGCTGGCGCGCGCGTGCCGGTCAGCCGAGTTCGAAAGTGGTGATTCCGAATGTGCGCGCGACGGCAAGCTCCGGTGCCGGTCCGCGATACATTCGGGCGGTCTCGAACGACGGTACGAAGCCGGCGGCTTCGGCGAGGCGGACGGCGTCGCGATTGTCCTCGGGCACGTCGATTGACACCGGTGCGCCCTCGGCCAGCGGGGCGATCATTGCGCCGAACAGCGTCTGGGCGATGGCCGGTGTGTCGGCGAAGAGTGGTCCGACTTTGTAGCCGCTCCGGCACGCGCGAATAACTCCGTAGCCTTCAATGCCCGTATCGCCGATCACGGCGTACGTCTGACGCGACGCCGATGCATGCGGCGAGGCCCACGCGGAGATGAACCGGCTGCGATCCGCCGGGAAGAACGCTGCGTCGTAGGCAATGACGTCGGCGATGGTGTCGGATGTCACGCGGACGACGTGTCCGACGCGCGTCATTGTCGCCCGATCGACGGTCGGGCGGTTGCCGGTGAAGCGCACGTTTCGGCCGGCGAGAGCGAACCCGCTCTTTCGGTAATTCTCCTGCTGCGCGACGACGCCATCTAGGCCGATCGTGCGGCCCTCGAGATGGGCCAAGCCAGCGTTCCAGATCTGCATGCCGAGCCCGTGTCCGCGGTGCTGCGGCGTGACGATGTAAAAGCCGAGAAATCCGTAGTCGTCGCCGTAGCGGACGACGGAGATTGCAGCCGCCGGTTCACCGTCCAGAAAGCCCATGAGGAAGCCGGACGGGTCGGCGCTGTGGAATGCCGAGAGATCGTCAACGCCGGGATTCCAGCCTTCCTGCGCGGCCCATGCGACAGCGGTCGCGAACTCGGCTTCGGTTGCCGGGCGGATCGCGTACTCACTCATGCCACGCCGCGCGAGGACAGACCGGTGCGCGCATTCGCGAGCAACGCGCAGAGCCGGACCGCGGCAGCAACACCATCGATCACCGGCTTCCCGAAGTGCGCTGTCATCCGTTCCGCAAGCCCCGCCATGCCGGCACAGCCGAGCACGACACTCGCGACGTCGTCTTCTGCGAAGGCCGCTGCGACTTCATCGCGGATGCGCCCCTCGGTGTCGCCGCCCTGGTCCGTTTCGAGGACAGGGACACCTGACGCGCGCACGCGGCTGCAGCGGGCTGCGAAGCCGTAGGTCTCAAGGTTGGTCTCAAGCACCGGCACGGACACGGCGAGCGTGGTTACGACGGAAAACTTCGGCCCGAACAACATGCCTGCGTGATAGCCCGCTTCACCGATGCCGACCACGGGCACAGGCGAGTGTTCGCGAAGCTCCCAGAGGCCAGTGTCATCGAAGCACGCGATGATGACCGCGTCGTATCGGTCGCCAGATACGATTTCGCGCTCGAAGACGTCGTACAGTCCGGGGAGTGCTGCGGCGCCGTCCTCCGGCCCCTGGATCGAGGTAGGTCCGGTCGTGGGATTGACCGCAGTGACGAGACCCGGATCGGTCGCCGCGTCGCGCGCTGCCGCGCCGATCGCGTCGGTCATCGCCGCCGTTGTGTTCGGGTTGATGACCAGCAGGCGCACGGCGCTAGACCATGCCCTGGCCGGCGTCCGACCCAAGCCGGTCGCGGCGTCGCCTCACGACAAATGCGAGGCCGAGAAAGCTCAGGATGATCAGGAATGAAAAGACCGTCGTCATGGTGCCGAGCGCATAAAGTACCGGCGTCGTGACGTTCGTCGTCATGCCGAAGATCTCGAGCGGCAACGTATTGTAAGAGCCGGCCGTCAGAAGCGTCCGCGCGAACTCGTCGTAGGACAGCGTGAACCCGAACAGGGCAACGCCGATCAGGCTCGGGCCGATGATCGGCAGGACCACGTGACGGACGGTCTGCCAGGGCGAAGCGCCGAGGTCGCGGCCAGCTTCCTCGTAGGATTTGTCGAACCGGTTGAAGACGGCAAACATAATCAGGAGCCCGAATGGCAGCGTCCAGGTGAGCTGCGCGCCGAGGCCTGATGTCGACCAGTGCACCGACAGGCCGAGAATATTGAAGATCAACCCGACACCGAGCGAGATCAGGATCGACGGAATGATCAGCGACGCGATCACCATGTAGAACACCACGCTTGAGCCGCGGAACGAATTCCGGAACGCGAGGCCGCCCATCACGGAGAGCACCACGGTGATCACCATCACGGTGAGGCCAAGCGTCAACGATCGCGAGAAGGAGGCCCAGATATCGCCGACGGCCTGTTCTTCAAACAGATCGTAGAACCAGTGCAGCGAGACGCCGTTCATCGGGAATGTCAGGCCGCCGTTCGGTCCCTGAAATGACAGAATGCCGATCGTGACGATCGGGCCGTAGAGGAACAGGACAAACAGCCCGAAGAAGGCTGCGAGCCAGTAGAACGATGCGCCGCGTCTCTCCATGCCGTCAGAGCTCTTTCCGGATGTCGACGTAGCGCAGCATGATCGAAATCATGATGAGAACGGTGCAAAGCAGGACGACGGCGCTTGCGGCCGCGGCTGGATACTGCAGCAGCGCAATCTCGTTCGAGATTACGCGGCCGACCGATGCGCTCTGGCCGCCCGACATCAGGCGCACGGTGATGAAGTCGCCCATCACGAGCGTGACAACGAAGATCGAGCCGATCATCAGGCCGGGCTTCGTCAATGGCAGGATGACGTTCGTGAGAATCTGAAAGCCGCTTGCGCCGGCATCACGGGCCGCTTCGATGAGCGACTTGTCGATCCGCATCATCGTGTTGAAGACGGGCACGACCATGAACAGCACGTAGAGATGCACGAACGCGAGCACGACGGCGAAGTCGGAGAACAAGAGCCACTCCAACGGCTGGTCGATCACGCCGAGCTCGATGAGCGTCGTGTTCGCAATGCCGTTGCGGCCGAGGAACGGGATCCACGAGATCATGCGGATGATGTTCGAGGTCCAGAACGGGATCGTGCAGATGAGAAACAGCGCGATCTGCCACGTCAATGAGCGGACGTGGAACGCGAGGAAGTAGGCGAC
>JBCBXS010000218.1:0-4852 GCA_039816475.1 Pseudomonadota bacterium
GTTACTGCTTCCAGGTGTCGTAGCCTGCGTCGGACATGATCTTCTTCGTCCGTTCGGCGACGAGGTCGAGCGCTTCCTTGACCGACATTTCACCGGTCATGGCCTTGTTCAGCGTCGTGCCGAGCTCAGAGTTGATCTTGCCCCACGGCGGGATGATCGGACGCCAGTCCGGATCGGCGTTCTTCAGCGCCTCACCGAAGACTGCGAGATGCGGGAACTTCTTGTTGAGTTCAGGATCAGCGTGCGTCGAGAAGCGCGATGGGTTGCCGCCTTCAGCTGCGATCAGCTTGTCGCCCTTCTTGGACGTCAGCCACTGCAGCAGGAGGAAGGCTGCTTCCTTGTTGCTGGCGTTTTTTGGGATCGCAATACCAAAGCCACCGGTCTGGGAAGCGGCCCGGACACCCTTCGGGTGCGGCGCCCAGCCGACCTTGCCAACGACCTTGGACTTTTCCGGGTTGTTGACCTCACCGGCCGTCACCGTCGAGTCGAGATACATCGCAGCCTTGCCCTGCAAGAACGAGTTCTTGGCTTCGGCGAAACCGAACGACGTACCGCCTTCAGGACCGCACTCGAGGATCTTCTTGAGCGCTTCGCCGGCCTTCACGCCTGCTTCGCTGTTCACAACCGGGTTCCAGTTGTCGTCCAGCACCTTGCCGCCCATCGGTGCGAGGTGAAGCAGAAATGCGTGGCTTGTCTGGTGGCCCGTCTTGCCGCGCGAGGCGAGACCGCCCATGCCTGGCTCGAGCTTCGGAATTTCGCACGCGAGCTTCAGCATCTCCTCGTACGTTTCCGGCACTTTCAGATTGTGCTTCTCGAAGATGTCCTTGCGGTAGCCAAGCACGGATGTCTCTGAGCCGAACGGGACGCCATAAAACGAACCAGTCGGGCCAGGGAGGTATCCCTTCTTGCCGCCGGCAACGCCAATGTTCTGGACGTAGCCATCGATCAGGTCGGACGGGTCGTAGCTCGGATCAGCAAGCTTCGGGTTCATGAAGAACCGCGCCAGCGGCTCGATCTGATCGGCGTAGACGTAGTCAGCCTTCGAAAAGACGACGTAACCGATGAGGTCGTAGTCGCTCTTGTTCTTGGTCAGCTCGAGCGACTGCTTCTCGCGCATGGCGAGATACTGAAGCTGGTCGACCTCGACGCGAATGCCGGTTTCCTTCGTGAACTGCGGAAGGACCTTCATGACTGCGTTGTAGTGGGGGTGCGCCGGGAACATGGCGACGACCGTCTGTCCCTTGTACGGCGCATAGGGGTCGGCGATCGCCCCCGTCGCGTACAGGAGAGCGCCGGCCGCAACGGCTGCCGCTTTCTTCCAAGTGGGTTTCATGCGTTGTCTTCTCCCTGATGTGTTGAAGCACGGTGGCCGGCAGCTTAGAGCCGAACCCCGGTCTCCTTGTCGAAAACCATGATTGCGTCCGGTTCGATCCCGAACGTCATTGTGCTGTTGGAGGGAATGGGCGCGGCACTGTCGGCCTCGACCAAAACCTCTTCCGGGCCGCACCGCGTTACAAGCACCGAGTGCGCACCCAGATATTCCGAGACGACCACACGGAGCGTGATCGGTGATCCGATCTCTGCGTCCGCGTTAAACGACGACGGACGAATGCCGAGCGTCACTTCCGCTTTGTTCTGGCCCTGCAGGCGAGACGCTGTCTCGTCACCGATCTGCAGCTTGAAGCCATCACCGCTCGCCATCAGGTGGCCGTTTGCCCCTTCAAGCTGCGCATCCAGGAAATTCATGGTCGGGCTGCCGATGAAGCCTGCGACAAAGCGGTTGGCCGGCCGCTTAAACAGTTCTTCTGGCGAGCCCTCCTGCTGGATTTTGCCGTCGGACATGACGACGATGCGGTCGCCGAGCGTCATCGCTTCGATCTGGTCGTGCGTGACGTAGATCATGTTCTTGTCGAGCCGGCCGCGCATCTCGGCGAGTTCGGTCCGCATTTTCATACGCAGCTTTGCGTCGAGATTCGACAGCGGCTCGTCGAACAGAAACGTCGAGGCATCGCGGACAAGGGCGCGGCCCATCGCAACACGCTGGCGTTGACCACCGGATAATTCGCCTGGTTTGCGGTCCAGCAGGTGTCCGATATTCAGAACGTCAGCGACTCGGCGGACGCGCTGGTCGATTTCAGCCTTGTTAATGCGCTGGAGCCGCAGCGAGAACGACATGTTCTTCGCAATGTTCATGTGCGGATAGAGCGCGTAGTCTTGGAACACCATCGCGATGTCCCGGTCCTTCGGGGCCTTGCCGCTGATCGGCTGCTCGTCGAAATAGATCTCGCCTTCGGTGATCGGCTCGAGGCCGGCGATCATCCGCAACGTCGTCGATTTCCCGCAGCCGGACGGGCCGACCAGAACGGTGAATTCTTTGTCGTCGCAGTTCAGGTTGATCCCCGACAGCACTTCGACGTCGCCGTAGTGCTTCCCGAGGTCATCGAGGCGAATGCGTGGCACGGGCGTTTCCCAAGGACGCGGTAGCTCCGCGTTTTTATGGTCTTGTTATCGGTAACAGAAAGCACGGATGTCGCACTCAGCGCAAGCATCTGATCGCGCCGCTCTAATAAATCGTTCGCGGACTTTGGTTAAGGGGCGCGATCAGGGCTTGATGTCTACCACGAGGTCCGATGAGTTGGCGCCGCCTCCACACACCTCTGCGCTGCCCACACGCATCAAGGCCCTATGTCGAACAGCGAAAAGCCAGACGAGCCGGATGCCAACGGCGTAAAACCGCGGAGCCGCGGGCGCGCACGCCCAAACCGACGGCCGCGTATGGAAGATGTTGCGCGGCTTGCAAATGTTTCGCCGATGACGGTGTCGCGCGCGCTTCGTTACGACTCGCCGGTCGCTGAAGAGACGCGCAAACGCATCCTCAAGGTCATCGACGAGATCGGCTATGTGCCGGATCAGATCGCAAGCGGGCTGTCGTCGCAGCGGTCAGGCTTCGTCGCGATCTGCTTGCCGTCGCTGAACAACTCGCACTTTGCCGACACGCTAAGCGCGCTCAACCGCCGTATCGCCGAGCACGATCTCCAGGTTCTGATCGGTCACACTGATTACCGTTCCGACAAAGAGGAAAAGGTGGTCGAGGCGATGCTCCGGCGGCGGCCGGAAGCGATCGTGCTCACCTATGACGGGCACACGCCACGCACGCGAGCGCTGCTGCAAGCCTCTGGCATTCCAATTATCGAGATATGGGAACAGCCGAAGGATCCGCTGGATCACGTCGTGGGATTTTCCAACCACGCGGCATCTTACGCGATCACGTCCCGGCTCATTCAGGACGGCTACACACGACTGGCCTTCTTGGGAGAGGCGACCGACGACGGGTCCCGCGGGGCGGCGCGGCGCGAGGGCTTTCTGCAGGCCGTCCGCGAGGCAGGCCTCGACGATACGCGTCTGCTTTATGCCGCCCGTGCGCCGATTACGATGAGTGACGGTGCGCGCGCCGTCGCCGGATTACGCGAGACATGGCCGGACACCGATGCCGTCTTCGCGGTCAGTGACCCGTGTGCCTTCGGCATGATTTCCGAGTGTCTGCGGCTCGGCATTTCGGTTCCGGATGACCTTGCCATCGCAGGCTTCGGCGACTTCGAGATCGGACGGCTTTCGCTGCCGGGCCTGACCACCGTCGGCGTCGACGCCGATGCGATCGGGCGCAAGACCGGCGATCTCATCATCGAGCTGCGGAATGCGGCGCGGGCCGGTGACATCATCGCCGCGCAACACGTCGATGTTCCGATTTCGATCCTGAAGCGCGGCAGCAGCTAGGTCGCGCGCGGCCCCGCCAAAGTGAATTGTATCGCGCATCAGCGTTCACCTTGTGAGGCCGCGGCCCGGTCATGTACCACTCCGGCGGCCGCGGACCGGTGCGGCAGGCCACCCGAGCGAGATACGCCATGACCTTCTTCGTCGCTGAGGATCCGATCTTCAATACGTTCGTGCTCGGCAACGCGCCGGTCAAACAGATCGCAACGGGCTTTGACTGGGTCGAGGGTCCGGTCTGGTTTGGCGACGCAAACTGCCTGCTGTTCTCCGACATTCCCAACAATCGGATCATGCGCTGGTCACCCGGCCTCGGCACCAGTATCTATCGCGAACCGTCCGGCTACACGAACGGCCACACCCGCGATCGGCAGGGACGCCTGATCTCTTGTGAGCACGGCGGGCGTCGCGTTTCGAGGACCGAGCACGACGGCTCCGTGACGACGATTGCAGATAGCTTCGAGGGAAAACGGCTCAATTCGCCGAACGACGTCATCGTCAAATCCGACGGTACAATCTGGTTTTCCGATCCGCACTACGGGATCAAGACGAACTACGAGGGCTACAAGTCCGAGCAGGAGCTTCCCTGCCAGGTCTACTGCGTTAACCCAGACACCGGAGCGATCCGGGCTGTCGTCACCGATCTCGACTGCCCGAACGGTCTCGTCTTCTCGCCCGACGAGACGACGCTCTATGTCGCCGACACCGGGCACATCTTCGATGAGAACGCGAACCAGCGGATCTGTAAGTATTCGGTCGGGCCCGGCAACGAAGTCGGCCCGGGGTCTGACTTCCACAAGATCGATCCGGGGATCGCCGACGGCATGCGCATCGACACCGATGGCAATCTCTGGTCATCGGCCGCCGATGGCGTCCACTGCATCGCGCCCGACGGCCGTCGGCTCGGCAAGATCCTTGTCCCCGAACTCGTCTCCAACATCTGCTTTGGCGGGCGCGCAAAGCATCAACTTTTCATCACGGCGACGACGAGCGTCTACATGATCTCACTGAACCGCGAAGGCGTCCAGCAGCCGTAATCGCGACACCGGCAAGGGGAACACAATCAATGCAACTCGATCTCTTC
>JBCBXS010000219.1:0-4739 GCA_039816475.1 Pseudomonadota bacterium
AACGGCTTCAAGGATCACGTGCCGGAGACGGAAGAGTACGGGATCTCAAGCTTCGTCTACCGGGCGCGCCTGCCGTTTGTGCCGGAAAAACTGCACGCGTTCTTCAATAAGTCATGGCCGGGTGTCGTTCGCGCGAAGGGCTTCTTCTGGCTGGCGACGCGGCCAGGCTTCGTTGGCGAGCTGAGCCAGGCGGGCGCCGTCGTCCGCCATCAGGCGTGCGGGCTCTGGTGGGCGGCCGCGCCGAAGAACCGCTGGCCCGACGACCCGGACACCGTTTCGCGGATCATGAAGGGCTGGGACAAAACCTGGGGCGACCGTCGCCAACAGCTCGTCTTCATCGGTCTGCCCGAGATGGACAAGGCCGCCATCACGGCCGAACTCGACGCCTGCCTGATCGACGTCGGCGACGACGGCCGGATCGACATGAACGAATGGCGCGACCTCCCCGACCCCTTCCCTCGTTGGGGCCAAGCCCAAGCCGCCGAGTAACGCGGCGCTATTGGCAGCCTCAGACGCAGGCGTTGTGTACGGACACTCACCCATGCTTGGGAATGGGTGAGTTCGCCGCCCCTTGAATGTCTCTTCAGAACTTCGGTTCCGACTTGATCGGTCACCGCGCGGGTGCAGTCCGCGCCTACCGTCCGCAGACGCACTGCTCCCGGCTGTCTGGGCAGGTGACTTCGGTGTAGGTTGGAGACGATCGCGGGGCGAGGTGCCAGGAGACGGGGATGAAGTTTCTGGCTGGTTTGGTATTTGGCGTCGGGGCGGCTTTTGCGTATGTGCGGTTCGGTGTTGAGTTGCCGACGGTTCTGCAAATCCCGGGGCTCGTGCAGAACGCGGCGATCGCCTCGGCCGTCGATGCCGATCTCTATGACCTCGACAAGCCGATCACCGATCGGCGTCGTGCCTTTGAGATCTATTTGCAGTCCCAGTCGAAGCAGGCGGTCGGTATCGACGCGGCTGCAGGCCATCCGTTTCTGGCAGCGCTCTACCGGCGGTGGGCGCGGCGGAAGGCCCGTCAACTTTCGGGACAGTGGGGCGCGTTTGACACCGCGCTTGCCAAGCCAAACCTGCGCAAAGTGCTCGCAGACGCGCACGGCACAGATGACACGTCTGCGCTGAAGCGGGCGATGCTCTGGAAGGCCTATGAGGACGAGACGTTCCTCAAACAGTGGATGCGCGAGAACGGTGGGCTGCCGACGCAAGAGACACTGCGGACAAGGTTGCGGGAGATCGGGAGGCGCGACCCGCCACTGCAGTAAGCTGTTCGCTTGATTGCGCGCTAATCCGAGATGCGCGGCGGTGGAACATAGCGAATGGGCAAGCCCGCTTTGCGCTTGCGCATCGCTTTAAGCACCCACTCGCCGAACCGAACCCACCACAGCGCCGCCCGCCTTCTTTGAGGCTTTTGACAGACGAGCCCGGCGACGGCCCACACCATCGAGCCCGTTTTAAACGCCGTGTGAGAGACCGTGTCGTCCCGGTCGGGATGGTAGTTGCGCTTTTCGAGATAGCTGCAAATCAGCAAGGAACGACACTGCGTGCAGCGCGCACGTTGCATCGTTCTTTCATCCCACATGAGATCGGGGCCGAGCTCGATCGCGTCGCGAAGCTCAAGGCCGGGCGCGCCGCAAACCGGGCAAATCAGCGTCACGCGCGCTCGCCTTCAGTCACATCTCGGCGTGGCGTGTCCGGTACGTCGTGGACCTCGTCTTCCCGGCGATCGGACCGGCTGAGCCGAACGCGGGTGCCATCCGAGCCTTTGACGAACCAGAGGAACGCGCCGCACCAGTATTCGCCTTTCGCGCTTTCCGTGAAGCGGGCGAGAACGCGACCACGCCCGTCGCGAACTTCGAATTCAGCAGTCAGCTCAAACTCATGGCCGCCGAAGCCGCCCTGGCCAAACGCAATTTCACGCTTGAAGATCCGACGATCGCTGACCGGGTCGTGATCGATTTGCTCCCAAGGCTTTGCTGAATCGTCGGTCATATCCTCAGTCGATCATCCCCGATCGATCCGTCTCGCGTCACATGGACTGCTGGGGTCAACCAACGAGGGCTGCACCCTCTGCAAGTGCGTTAAGCTTGGCCCAGGCGATCTCGGGATCGACGGCGCCGAAGCCCGCGAACGTTCCGAAGCCACAATCGGTGCCGGCGATGACGCGGTCGGCGCCGACAATCTCGACAAAGCGGGAAAGGCGTTCAGCCACCAGCTTCGGATGCTCGACGAAGTTCGTCGTTGTGTCGAGCACACCCGGCACCAACACCTTCTCGTCGGGGATGTCTGATTTGCGGTCACGGAAGACCGTCCACTCGTGCGCATGGCGCGGGTTCGATGTCTCGAACAGGACGTAGCGCGACTTTGTCTGCATCAGTGTGTCGAAGACGGTATCCATTGCGATGTCGCAGACGTGCGGGCCCTCGTAGTTGCCCCAGCAGATGTGAACACGGACCTTATCCTGCGGCACGTCAGCCAGCGCGTGATTGAGCGCTTCAACGTGGGCTGCCGCGATCTTCAGGAATTCCGCGTCGGTCTTGTCCGCGAACAGCATATGCCGCGACAGCGCGAGATCCGGGCAGTCGAGCTGGAGATCGAGACCTGCGTCCGTGATCGTCCGATATTCGTCGCGCATGGCATCGGCGAGCGCTGCCAGGTATGCCTCGCGCGTCGGGTAGAAGTCGTTCTGTAGAAAGAGCGAGATGACGCCGGGGGAGGCTGCGTTCATGAAACCGCGCTTGGCGCCGTGGGTTTCCATGGCAGCCTTCAGGTTGGCGATGTCCTTCTCGAGTTCGCCCTGCCCTTTCGATCTCACTTCGCCGGTGCACATCGGCCGCGCGTACTGTGGCGTGCCGCCCGCGTTGGCGAGGCGTTCGAGGAAGCTTGGAAACAGTTTGAGATCGGCGGGCGCATTGCGCGGGCTGTCGCCCGAAAACCCCGTGTAGCGATCCTTCACGTAGGTCGCATAGGAGATCTTCGAGGTCTCCCCGTCGGAGACGATTTCGACACCGGACTCGACCTGGCGGCGAACGATCTCGTCAACCGCGGATGTCATCGCGGCATCGAACGCGTCTGCGTCGTAGGCCTCGCCGCGCTCGCGGGCGAACAAGAAGTCGACCGTCGTCTGACCGCGCGGAAGGGAGCCGACGTGGGTGGTTGCAAGCGTCATGGAGCGGAGTGCCTTCGCGGGTGATGCGCCCCCGCGAACGGCACACGCCGCCGGGCGGCCGTCAGTCGGGGATCGAGAGAGTGGACTGCGTGGCGATCGCCCCGTCGAAATCTGAGGCCTCGTGGAGGACGCCCGGAAACGCGATTGTCGGCAGACCGGCTGAGCGGGCGGCTGCAAAGCCGTCCGGATTGTCCTCGACGGCGAACGCGTCCTTCGGTGCGATCCGGAGAACTTCCAGCGCGCGATGGTACGGCGCCGGATCCGGCTTCGATGCGTTTGTCGATTCCGCGTCGATAACGACATCGAAGTCGCCGCGGGTCAGGCCGGTCGCCGAAAGGATCGCATCGACGTTGTCCGGCGAAGTAGATGTGACGAACGCAACCGACCCGCCGTTGGCTTTCACCCGGTCCAGCGCATCGGCGACACCATCGCGAAGCGGCAGACCCTCTTTCAATTTCTGCTGGAACAACTCGGACTTCCGTCGATGAAGCGCGTCGGCATCGACGTTCTCGCCGCGTTCGGCTGCGAAGCGAGCGATGCGGTCGCGGCCGCCCGATGTCTTCAGAAGCTCGGCATAGACCTCGCGCGACCAGTGCCAGTCGAGGCCCGCCTCCTGGAACGCTGCGTTGAAGCAGTCGCGTTGCATTTCGGATGTTTCGGCGAGTACGCCGATGGAGCCGAGGAGCAGATGGGTCACCGATCGCGCACCTTGATGGAGGGTCAACGTGCTTCCGATACGCGCGGGGCTGCGATCGAGTTCCGTCCGAAGTCACGATTTCGGCGTCCAGGTCGGCCCAGCCGGATCGTCGGTGGAGACGATGTGATAGAGCGCGGCCTCGCCTGACATCGAAGGATAGGCAGTGTGGTCGAGGTTTTCAGGCACGCTCATGGTGTCTCCGGGCGCGAGCGTGGTCTCGCCGCCGTCCCAGACGACGCGCCAGTGCCCGGTGACCGGCATCAGGACCGACGGGCGGTCATGGCGATGCATGCCCGTGGTCGATGACCCGCGCGTTAGAAGCGCAACCTCAAAGCCCGGTTTGTCGCGCAGCATGCCGTGTTCGCCGATGACACTGACGGGCTCGCGGTCGGCAAGCGCAACCATGTCCCAGTAGCGGGCGACATAGTTGGGGACGACGTCGGCCGTTCGAGGCTCGGGGAACGCGGTCAGCTCCTCATCGGTGAGCGTCGGCATCGGCTGTTCGCCGGCCGGCAGGGCTTCGCCCTTCTTGGTGTCGTAGAGCCTGCCTTTCTCGGAAAGCACAAGACCGTGCGCGCGGGCGTCCTCGATGACCTGAGGTGCCCAGATGACCCCGCCGCCCGCATCATCGCCACCGAGGATCGCCATGATCATTCCGTAGTCGCAGCCGACGTTCTCGAAGCCGCGGAAGATGCCGGTCGGGATGTTGAAGATGTCGCCGGCTTCGAGCGTGACTTCGCCGGCGGTACCAAACCGACCCCAGAAGAAGCGCCACCGGCCTGACAGGACAAAGAAGACTTCCGCGGTGCGGTGTGCGTGCAGCGAGTTGCGACAGCGTGGCGGCTGACCGGCAGCGCCGACGTTAAAAGATCGGAG
>JBCBXS010000021.1:0-16553 GCA_039816475.1 Pseudomonadota bacterium
CCGGCCTCTGCGAGACCTACTTCACCGTTTGGAGCAACGTGTTCATGGGCGCGGCGCTTGAAGCGGGCGAAACATTCCTGGTCCACGGCGGCGCAGGTGGGATCGGGGCGACTGCGATCCAGCTCGGAAAAGCGTTCGGTGCGAAGGTGATCGCAACAGAGAGCCCGGCAGCCCGCTGCGAATTCTGCCGCGAGATCGGCGCCGATGTCGTCGTTGACCACCTTGAGGAAGACTTTGTCGCGGCTGTCAGGGAAGCCGGCGGTGCCGACGTCATCCTCGACATCGTCGGCGGCGAGACGATTGCGAAGAACTTCAAGGCGGCCAAGCACGACGCGCGCATCGTGCAGCTTGCGTTCAATGCGGGTTCGGATGTGCAGATCAATCTGATGCCGGTGATGCTCAAACGGCTGAGCTACACGGGCTCGACGCTGCGCTCGCGGCCTGATGCGTTCAAAGCGAAGGTTGCATCGGAGCTTCGGGAAAAGGTCTGGCCGCTGTTCGCGTCGGGCGACCTGAGGACGGTAACATCAGCGGTCATGCCGCTTACTGAAGCCGCCACCGCCCACGCGCAGATGGAAGCTGCAACGCACACCGGCAAGATCTTGCTTAAGGTCTAGCGCGCGCGCCGCGCTTTCGTAGCGGCCAACGCGCTCTCGCGCGCCGGCATTCGTCACGGCGGCCCGATCAGGTCGCGAACGTGAGCAGCAGGATCAGCATCAGACCGAGCGTTCCGAAGGTGACGCCCGCTGTAATCCAGAGGCTTGCCGACGACGACCGCCGTTCCGGCTCATAATCGAAGTCGTCATCGTCGTCGTCATCGGGCCTGCGTCGGCGACGGCGACGCGCATCGGCGGCCGCAGCTCCCATGGCGGCGGCAGCACCGGCATCGCCCGGACTCATTCTCGGCATAACCGAACTCCCAAACGTTTCGGCAACGTCACGGTGACAGAGCCCGAGCTTACCAGCTGCCGGTATTCTCCATCGACGTCCACGGCTCCTGCTTGGGCTTCGCGTCGCCCTTCTGAAGCAGCTCAATTGAAATGCCGTCCGGTGACCGAATAAAGGCCATCCGGCCGTCGCGCGGTGGGCGATTGATGGTCACGCCCGCGTCCTGGAGCCGCTGACAGGTCTCGTAGATATCGTCGACTTCGAAGGCGAGGTGGCCGAAGTTCCGACCGCCCGAGTACTCTTCCGGATCCCAATTGTAGGTGAGTTCCAGCAGCGGCGCTTTCTCTTCGCGACCGCTCGCCTCGTCCTCGTTCGCGGCGAGGAAGATCAGCGTAAACCGGCCCTGCTCACTTTCCATGCGGCGGACCTCGGTCATTCCGAACTTGTTGCAGTAGAAATCGAGGCTGTCCTCGATGTTGCTCACGCGCACCATAGTGTGGAGGTATCGCATTCGTCGGTCCTTCGCGGGATCTGAAGCGTGTCTGGCTCGTTGTGAGGACGTACGGCGGCGGCCCCCGTAAAACAAGGCCGGGTCGCGCGAGGACCCATCTGTCAATCGACCATCGCGCGCCATGAACAGCCGCGCACCGACAGCGCGCATGCAGCCGATGTTGTGAACAACGCCGCGTGGCCCGGCGGGCGAAGCCAACGCCCCACCCGAAGTCTCTGCAATCGCTCTGCGAATCACCGCTCGCTTTCAGCGGCTCTTTCGGGTGCGCGGCGCTTCAACGTGGGGACGAGCGCTGGAAAGATGGGTCACGCGCCCGCTGTGTGCCGTCATTCACAGGCATTCGGATAGCCCAGAAAAGATGATGCATATCAATAATATAGGCCGCCAAGCTCGCTTGGATAATGAGCGAGGCCTTAAGCGACCGTGTCCGTGCTGCGTCGCCGGAGGAGGCGAGCGCTTTATCGGCGGCATCATTTTGCTACGGTCATTGCAGCGTTTGATTCGTTGGTCCCACGGGGCAATGAGCGCAGGCCTGAAAGTGTACTGAGGGCGGGGCTGCGATCTGGGGCAAATCAAGCGCGTTGTCTCACAGCGTTCTCGTGAAATCGTGAAGGGTAACGCACCAGCGGGGTACAAGTTATGGGGGAGTCCAAACTTCCGGAGCAGGCGGAGACGTCTGCAATGGTGGACGGGCCGGTTGATAGTGTCGAGCAACTGCTCGGCGGTTTGACGGGACAGATTTCCAAGAGTGAACACGAAAAACTTCTTGATGCCGCGGGGCTCGAGGTTTTCGAGATCGCCGGCACGATTAAGTGGTTTGATGCGAGCAAGGGCTACGGTTTCATCGTACCCGACAATGGGCTCGACGATGTTCTGCTGCACGTGACGTCATTGCGGGCCGGCGGTTACCAGACCGCATACGAAGGCGCGCGCATTCACTGTCAGGTTCTCAAGCGGCCGAAGGGCTTGCAGGCCTTTCAGATCTTGAGCATGGATGAGAGCACAGCCATCCATCCCTCGCAGCTACCGCAACGCACCCACGTGGTGGTCGAAGCGGAGAGCGATTGGGAACGGGCAATGGTGAAGTGGTTCAATCGCGTCCGTGGCTTCGGCTTCTTGACGCGGGGCGAGGGCACGGAGGATATCTTTGTTCATATGGAGACCCTTCGCCGGTTCGGATTTACCGAGCTTCGCCCGGGCCAGATCGTCCAGGTCCGCTGGGGCTATGGAAGCAAGGGCTGCATGGCCGCTGATCTCCGTCCTGACGGCGTTTCGCAACTTCCGTCGCAGCACTAAGTTCAATGCCGGCGCCGCCGGCCGAACTGTTACCTTACGGGCTGGCTGTGTGCCGGCCCGTTTTCGTTTGCTTGGGGTAGTGATGCTGAACCTTGCGTTCATCGGACTGGCATCGCCCGCGCCTGCGAAATCGGCCACAGAGCAGCTGACGATCAACACCCGTTCGGGCGCCCATCAGGTCCAGGTCGAGGTCGCTGAATCGGAAGCGCAGAAGGCCATGGGCCTCATGTTCCGAACCGAGGTCCCGCGTGGCACCGGCATGCTGTTCCCGCACAGGGGCGACGAGCGTGAACTCACCATGTGGATGCGAAATACGTTCGTCTCGCTCGATATGATCTTCATTCGCGCTGACGGAACGGTGCACCGGATCGCAGCCAACACGGAACCGATGTCTGAAGAGATCATCGCATCTGAAGGGAAGGTCTCGGCCGTCCTCGAGCTTGGCGCCGGCGAAGCAAAGCGCCTTGGTATCCAGCCGGGCGACAAGGTCGAGCACCGTTCGTTCCGTTAACGCAGGGTTGTCGACTTCCAGCTCCGACGGGCAGCCCAATGCAGCGCTTGACCCACCGGCGCGCATCCGGCACATGGCGGCTCGGTTCGGGGCATAGCTCAGCCTGGTAGAGCGCCTGCTTTGGGAGCAGGATGTCGGGAGTTCGAATCCCCCTGCCCCGACCAATTCTCTCGTCTTGTGCCGGCGTTAAGCGCCCCCACGTAACGTGTGCGGCGATCGTTGGGGCTGTGCTGAAGCGTGCTCCGGCCGATATGCAGTAAGACTGGGACACTCGAGACACCCGCGGAAGACCATATGCTCGCGAAGATTTACCAGCCGGCGAAGAGCGCCATGCAGTCCGGGCCCGGCCGCAGCGACGAGTGGGTTATGGAGTACGTCCCGCAAGAGCGCCGCTCCGTCGATCCTCTGATGGGCTACACGACGTCGAGTGATACGCAGTCGCAGGTGAAGTTGTCGTTCGAGACCCAGGACGCGGCAATCGCCTACGCCGAGCGCAACGGCATCCCCTATCAGGTGATTGAGCCAACGCGCCGCGAACACGTCCGCAAATCCTACGCCGACAACTTCAAGTTCGGCCGGATCGGAAGCTGGACCCACTGAGATCACAAACGGGACGGCGGAGGCAGTCATGATCAAGCAGCGCGAAAAAGCTTCAGTCTTCGAAGCGCCGCTTGATCCGCTCGTCGCCGACCTTGTTGCCTCGGTTGCCGACGCGCCCCGGGCCTATGCCGACGTCATGGACGCGTGGCGCACCTCGTGTCCGCATCTGACGATCTGGGAAGACGCCGTCGATCTCGGTCTCGTCCGGCGGCGTGCCTCCGCCGATGGCACTGGCGACGTCGTTGCGATCACCGATCGCGGGCGGGCAGCGCTTGAGCGTCAGCGGGCGTAGGCCGTCCTATCAGGTCGCTCTCTCAGCAAAGCGCAGACGCGCGCTCAGCACCTCTCGCGTGTAACCTGACCGGTTTCCCAGCCGATGATGGCGCGCTTTCGCGTCAGGCCCCAATGATACCCGCCGAGCGATCCGTCGCCACGGATGACGCGATGGCAGGGCACAACAAACGAGATCGGGTTGCGCCCAACCGCCGAGCCGACCGCGCGGGCAGCCGTCGGCTTGCCGAGATGCTTTGCGAGATCGGCGTAGCTCACCATTCGACCCATCGGGATCTTTAGCAGCGCTTCCCAGACGCGGACCTCGAAGTCGGTGCCGATCAGGACGAGCCGGAACGGCTGCGCCTCCGACCATGAGCCCGGATCGAAAATGCGTCGCGCCTCACTGCCGGCTGCCGTCGCGTTTTCGGTGAAGCGGGCCGCGGGCCACCGCTGCTTCAGGTCAGCCAAAGCTTCGTCTCGCGACTGCCCTGCGTCTTCGTTGACGAAAGCGAGGCCGGCGAGCCCCCGCTCGGTTGTCACGAGACAGGCTGTGCCGAACGGCGTTTCGTGAAATCCGTAGCTGAGCTCAAGCCCCGCGCCGCGGCGTTTATAATCGCCGGGCGTCATCGCCTCGTGGTCGACGAAGAGGTCGTGCAGACGGCCGGCCCCGGAGAGCCCAAGTTCGTGCGCGGCATCGAGGATGCTTGCCGAACCGTCGAGCAACTGCCGCGCATGGTCGATCGTGATTGCCTGGACGAATTCCTTCGGTGAGAGACCGCACCAGCGCTTAAACAGCCGCTGGCAGTGGGCGGGGCTTAAATCCAGGTGCGAGGCCAGAACATCGAGATCAGGTTGCTCGGTCCAATGCTCGGAGAGGAACGCGATGGCGCGGCGGACCACGTCGTAGTCCGCCGTTAGAGTGCGGTTCGGCCCGGAACGCTTTGGCGACATCGGCAGTGTCTCGGCCTCTGAAAGCGCAACGGTCATGCAGGTTCACCTCATGGGTGCGGTCAGCGTGGCGAGCCGTCCGAGGGCGGTTCATCACCGGTCTTCGACATCCCGCAGAACCTTAGGCGATTGGTGACCGCTGGCGACCCGAAACCGGCGCAAACCGGCCGCGCGCGTTTGCGTACTTGTGGAAGGCCAGCGCGCTGTGGTTTTCTGGCAGGCAAGCACTGCGAACCATCCGAACTCCCTGGAGATATTGGCAATGCGCTATGAGGCGCCTGAAACCCTCGATGCTGCGATCGCGCTCCTCCGTGAGAACGGTGGCGAGGCAAAGGTTTTGGCCGGCGGGACCGATCTGCTGGTGCAATTGCGCGGCGATGCGATCGCGCCAGACGTGATCGTCGATATCAAGAAAATCGACGAGACGCGGACGATCGTGGAGACCAGCGACGGCTTCCGCATCGGCGCCGCAGTCAGCGGGATGGACATGCAGGTTCACGCGACCCTGCCGTCCGTCTGGCCGGGTGTCGTCGAAGCCGCCAACCTGATCGGCTCAACGCAGATCCAGTGGCGCGCGACCATGGGTGGCAATCTCTGCAATGGCTCGCCTGCGGCCGACAGCGTGCCGGCGATGATTGCCGCCGGTGCCATCGCCTCGGTCGCCGGTCCAAACGGTCGTCGCGATGTGCCGGTCGAAGAGGTTGTCGTCGGCCCGCGGAAGCTTTCGCTCGCAGCCGATGAGTTCATTGTTTCGTTCCTGTTACCGACGCGACCGGACCGATCGGGCGACGCCTACATCCGCTTCATCCCGCGCACGGAGATGGACATTGCCGTGGTCGGTTGCGGTGTTTCAGTAAGCCTCGACGGCGAAGGGACGATCACGGCAGCTCGCGTCGGCCTCGGCGCGGTCGCCGAGAAGGCGCTGCTCGTGAGCGAAGCCGGTACTGCCATCGTCGGCACGAAGCTTGAGGAAGGCGCGCTCGAAGCGCTCGACGCGGCGGTCCAGGCGGCCTGCCGGCCGATCGCCGACAAGCGCGGCACGGTCGAGTTCCGAACTGAAGTTGCAGGCGTCATTGCACGACGCACCGCCGAGGCTGCCTACGAGCGCGCAAGCGCCTGACGCTGAAACACCCTGCCGGGTCCGCGCGGATGCGAAACCGCCGTGCCGGACCCAGACAACGACGCCGCAACGGAGCGCGCCCATGCGAAGCCACATCGCATTCACCGTCAACAACGATCCCGTCGAGGTGCTCGTCGACCCGACGCAGACGCTTCTCGATGTCCTTCGCGACGAGCTGGAGCTGACCGGCACCAAGGAAGGCTGCGGGACGGGCGATTGCGGGGCCTGTACCGTTAAGCTCGGCGACCGGCTCGTCTGCTCGTGTCTCGTCCTCGGTGCTGAAGCGAGCGGTCAGCACGTCGAGACCATCGAAGGTATGGCGGACGGCGATGAGCTGCATCCGCTGCAGCGTCATTTCCTCGAACACGCGGCGCTTCAGTGTGGCATCTGCACGCCGGGCTTCCTGGTCGCGGCCAAGTCATTGCTCGAGCGCAATCCGAACCCGACTGAGACAGAGGTGCGCTACTGGCTGGCCGGCAACCTCTGTCGCTGCACCGGCTACGACAAGATCGTCCGCGCCGTCATGGATGCGGCAGCCGAAATGCGGCAGGACACCAGCGCCCGCACGCCCCAAGCCGCCGAGTAGGAGATCACGACCATGCAGGAAAAGATCGGCAACCCGCCCGTCGGCGGCGAAGACTTCGACTACATCGGCACGCGGCCCGTCCGGCCGGACGGCGTCGATAAGGTGACAGGCCGCGCTCGCTTCGGTGCGGACTACAACAAGGCCGGTCAGCTTGTCGGTCGCGTGCTTCGCTCCCCGCATCCGCATGCGAAGATCGTCTCGATCGACACCTCCAAGGCTGAAGCGCTGCCGGGCGTGAAGGCCATCGTCACGCGCGACGACTTCGCGGATCAGGACAGCGAGTTCGTCCCCGCCGGCGAAATGCTGGTGAACTACAAGGACGTCGTCCGGAACGTCATGGCGCGCGAGAAGGTGCTGTACGAGGGCCATGCGGTTGCAGCAGTGGCTGCGACCAGCGTCTCGATCGCCAAGGCTGCGATCAAACTGATCGACGTGAAGTACGAGGTGCTACCGCACGTGATCGACGTGATGGACGCCATCGCTGACGACGCGCCAATCCTGCACGAGGATATGCGCACGCAGGGCGTGAAGCCTGAACCTGAGATGCCATCGAACATCGCAAAGCGCGTCGAGTTCGGGCTCGGCGATGTCGCAAAGGGCTTCGCGGACGCCGACGTCATCATCGAGAAATCGTTCGACACGGCGCCCGTCCACCAGGGCTACATCGAGCCGCACGCCTGCCTCGCTGATGTCTCGGCAGACGGTTCGGCGGAACTGTGGGTCTCGACGCAGGGCCACTACATCGTCCGCACGCATTGCGCACGGCTGCTCGGCTGGAACGCATCGCAGATAAAGGTGCACGCAGCCGAAATCGGCGGCGGGTTCGGCGGCAAGACGGTCGTCTACCTCGAACCGGTCGCGCTCATGCTTTCGAAGAAATCCGCGCGGCCCGTGAAGATGGTCATGTCGCGCGAGGACGTCTTCAGGGCGACAGGCCCGACGTCGGGTGCGCACATGCGGATCAAAGTCGGTGCAACGAAGGCCGGCCGCATCACAGCTGCAGAGGCGGAGCTCTACTATCAGGCCGGCGCCTTCCAGGGTTCACCGGTCGGGCCGGGCGCCATGTGCGCGTTCGCCTGTTACGACCTCGAGCACGTCAACGTCTGGGGCTTCGACGTCGTCTCCAACCGCCCGAAGGTGGCCGCCTACCGCGCGCCCGGCGGGCCGATTGCCGCTTTCGGCGTTGAGAGCGTCATCGACGATCTCGCAACCGAACTCGGCATCGACCCGATCGAGTTCCGCCTGAAGAATGCAGCAAAGGAAGGCACGCAGGCAGCTTACGGTCCGAAGTTCGGCCCGATCGGCCTCGTCGAGTGCCTGGAAGCCGCGCGCGACAGTGAACACTACGCAGCGCCGCTCGGCCCCAATCAGGGGCGCGGTGTGGCCGCAGGCTTCTGGTTCAACATCGGCGGCGAAACCAGCGTGACGCTGAACCTCAACGAGGACGGCACTCTCGCGCTGCTCGCCGGCACACCGGATATCGGCGGGCTGCGCGCGTCGCTCTGCATGATGGCCGCCGAAGAGTTGGGCGTTGCCTACGAAGCAATTCGCCCGATGATCGCAGACACGGACTCGCTTGGTTACAACTTCCTGACGGGCGGCTCGCGTTCAACGTTTTCGAGCGGCATGGCGACCGTGGAAGCGGCCCGCGATATCATTCAGCAGGCCTGCCAGCGCGCAGCCGCCATCTGGGATATCGACCCGGATGCGGTGACCTACGAAGACGGCCACGTGAAACCAGCCGGCGACAATGCGGGCGATCATGAGCCGATGTCGCTCGCGCAAATCGCGAAGATGGCTGGCAAAACCGGTGGTCCGATTTCGGGCGTCTCGAAGATCAACGCACAGGGTGCGGCGCCTTCATTCGGCGTCCAGGTTGTCGATCTCGAAACCGATCCTGAGACGGGTCGTGTCACGATCCTGCGATTCACCGTCATTCAGGATGCCGGTCGGGCGATCCACCCTTCCTACGTTGAAGGCCAGTACCAGGGCGGCGCCGTGCAGGGCATCGGCTGGGCGCTGAACGAGGAATACATCTACGGCGACGACGGGCGTCTGCAGAACGCAGGCTTCCTCGACTATCGCGTTCCGGTCGCATCCGACTTGCCGATGATCGACACGATTATCGTCGAAATCCCGAACCCGCGTCATCCCTACGGCGTGCGCGGGATTGGCGAGACGCCGATCGTCCCGCCGATGGCTGCGATCGCAAATGCGGTGAAGGCCTCCGTCGGGCTGCGGTTCCATTCGTTGCCGATGTCACCACCGCGCGTGCTGGCTGCGTTGAACGAAACCCGGGCAGCCGCGGCTTAAGCGTCATTGCGCAGCTGCAAGCAAAAGAGGTCCGGGCGGCAGATATGGCCACCGTCACGCTCGTTGGAAACCTGAAGCAGTACACCGGCGGTGTCAGCGAACTCGACGTTGATGCCGCCGATGTCCGCAAGCTGTTCAAGGCGCTCTCGGCTCAGTTCCCGGACCTGGCACCACACCTCGAAGAGGGGCTCGCCGTCGCGATTGACGGGCAGATCTATCAGGACGCCTGGCTGGAGCCGATCGGTACCGAGAGCGCGGTACAGATCCTCCCACAGATTGCGGGCGGCTAGGGTTTCCCAGCCGCCCGCGCGTCAATTGCGTAGTCGTTCGCGTTGCGTGTCAACGCAGGTACGGACAGAGCTGACGCGGCCCGCCACCGTACGGCTGGAACGTGCCGTCGCTGTAGCGGAACGAACGATAGCGCTCATCGCACCGCTCCCAATCGCTCCGCGTCCCGCGCGCGCGGGCACCGTTCGCGATAATCGCACCGGTGATCAGCGCGCCGAGGCCGAGCGCGATCCCGCGACCGATGCGGCGGCCGCGATTGCGACGTCCGCGACGCAGACCGCGACGATAGCCACGCCGGAACGCGCGACCCCGCGGCCCGCGACGGAACCGGCGCTGGGCGAGTTGGATCTTGCCATCGCTTTGCTGCGAACCGAGCGGCAATGACGGGCCGGCTGGCGCCGTCAGCGGTGACGTCTGAACGGTCGGGATCGGCGGAAGCTTGTTGAACGTCGCAGCCGTCGCCGCCGTTGACGCGCCCGTAAGCGCAAGCGCGCCAGCAATCGCCGTCGCGCGCGCAATGTTTCGAATGCTCATGAGGAACTCCTCGTTAGGTCTACCCCGCTCTGCTAAGAGCGCTTGATAGTCCAACGGGCCGGACCTCGTCGTGTTCCGCGCAGTGCGTGGACTGATGGCCGGAACCCTGGCCGGATGGCGTGTCTCGAACGAGCGGAGTGGGGATGGCGAAGTCGTCTGATAAAGCGCGGCCGCAACCGACGGCTTACCGTCCCTGCGTCGGCATTATGGTGCTTAACGCTGAGGGCAAGGTCTGGGTCGGGCGCCGGCTCGATGCGCCCGGCGATGCCGAGGGGCGCGGTAGCTGGTGGCAGATGCCACAGGGTGGGATCGACGCCGATGAACCGGCCGAGGCCGCAGCTCTCAGGGAGCTCGAGGAAGAAACAGGCCTCACCGACGTCGCAGTCCTCGGCGGGACGGACGACTGGGTAAAGTATGACCTGCCGGAAGAGCTGATCGGCGTCGTCTGGAAGGGGCGCTTCCGCGGTCAGAAGCAGAAGTGGTTCGCCGTCCGGTATCTCGGCGCCGATGCCGACATCACGCTCGTCCCGCCCGAGGGTAGCGACCATAGCCAGGAATTCGACGATTGGCGCTGGATCGACATCGACGACCTTGTCGACGCCGTCGTCCCATTCAAACGCGGCGTCTACGCCGAAGTGATCGCACAGCTCCGGATTTACGCGGTTCCCGCGTAGAGGTTTTTTGTTGGTCCAACCTGCGCAGGCTTGGTTGGCACTGGGAATTCGACCCACGCCCGCCTCGCGCGCACTTGCGCTCGGCTCTGCTCTGGAAGCCCGTGGGTCGGCGGAGGCTGCCTCTCAGCGCGCGTCCTCGCGCACCGTCATCCCGGGCAAGTGAGGGCAAAGCCCGAACGCCGACCCGGGACCCACGAAAGAAGCCGCCGCAGGCGACTGGATTTCGCCGCGCTGCGCTGCTGCTTTTTTATTGGCCCAACCGCGCTGCCGCGCGTTGGTGCCGGGAGCCCGCAACTAAGCGCATCGCGCGATCCGCTTGCGCTCCTTGCGCGATGCTGTCGCTCTGGAATGGTGACCACCTGCACCGCAAGAGCGAGGCGCACGAAGGGCGGAGCCCGTAGCGCGCCGCAGCGAGAGCCGGTCGGGCTCACGTGCCAACCAAGCTTGCGCAGGTTGGACCAGCAAAAAAGCAGCGCGCGGCAGCGCTGTTGGGCCAAAAATTAGTCCAGTTCGAACGCGTCTTTGTATTCGACGGCGAGGGACGGGTCTTGGTCGGCCTTTCGCAGCATCGCGTTGCCGACGACCAACGTGTCCATCTCGGTGCCCATGAAGCAACGGAACGCGTCTTCGGGTGTGTGCACGATCGGCTCGCCGCGCACGTTGAAGCTCGTGTTGACCAGAACGCCGCATCCCGTGCGCGCTTTGAACGCCGTGATGAGCGCGTGGTACTTCGGGTTGGTGTCCTCGTGGACGGTCTGGATCCGCGCTGAGTAGTCGACGTGCGTGATCGCCGGAAGATCGGATCGGGTGACGTTCAGCTTATCGATCCCGAAGAGCGCCTCGTCCTCGCGGGACATGGCGCGGCGGCGCTCGGCCTTCACGTCGGCCACCATCAGCATGTATGGGCTCGCGTCGTTGTGCTCGAAGTAATCGCTGACGTCCTCGGCGAGTACCGACGGCGCGAACGGCCTGAAGCTCTCGCGATATTTAATCTTGAGATTGAGCGTCTTCTGCATGTCCGGATTGCGCGGGTCGCCGAGGATCGAGCGTCCGCCAAGCGCGCGCGGGCCAAACTCCATCCGCCCCTGAAACCAGCCGACCGCATCACCACGATCGAGGCAGGCCGCCGTTCGATCGAGGAGTTCATTTTCTTCGAGTGTCTCGAACCGGGCGCCAAGTTCACGGAGCCGCGCCTCGATCTCGGCCTGACCGAACTCGGGCCCGAGATAGGCGCCTTGCATGGTGTCGCCTGACGGCGTTGCGGCATTGGTTAGCAGCGTCGCAGGACGTTCCGCGCCGACGTGATCGTAGTGGGCTGCGAGGGCCGCCCCGAGCGCGCCGCCCGCGTCGCCCGATGCCGGCTGTACCCAGATGCGCTCGAACGCGCCATCGCGTGCGATCCGGCCGTTTGCGACACAGTTGAGCGCGACGCCACCCGCGAGGCAGAGATTGCGGATGCCATAGGTCTCAGCGAGTTCGCGCGAGATCGCGAGCATGACATCCTCAACGACCGACTGAACGGAAGCGGCCAGATCCATGTGGCGATCGGTGAGTGGCTCGTCTTCGCGGCGTGGAGGACCGCCAAACAGGTCGTGGAACCGCTTCGTCGTCATCGTGAGGCCGGTCGCGTAATCGAAGTAGCTCTGGTCGAGCCAGAAGCTGCCATCCGGCTTGATGACCATCAGCTTGTCGCGGATCAGATCGGCGTAACGCGGCGTCCCATAGGGCGCGAGGCCCATCACTTTGTACTCGCCGGAGTTGACCTTGAAGCCCGTGTAATAGGTGAACGCGGAGTAGAGCAGGCCGAGCGAGTGCGGCCAGTGCAGCTCGCGCTCGGTGACCAGTGAATTACCACGGCCGATCGCCACCGATGTGGTCGCCCACTCGCCGACGCCGTCCATCGTCAGGACAACGGCTTCATCGAACGGCGCGGGATAAAAGGCCGAGGCAGCATGGCTCTGGTGGTGTTCGGCGAACAGAAGCTTTGCTTCGATGCCAGTTGGGTCGCTCGCAAACGGTTGCAGCGCTTTGATCAGCTTCGGCTTCTGGAACAGCTTGTCCTTGATCCAGACTGGGATCGCCGTCTTGAACGAAGCAAACCCGCGGGGCGCGTTGGCGAGATAGGTCTCAAGCAGGCGTTCAAACTTGATGAGCGGCTTCTCGAAGAACGCGATGTGGTCGACCTCATCGAGGTCGCAGCCGGCCGTATCGAGGCAATAGCGGATCGCGTGCTCGGGAAAGCGCGCGTCGTGCTTCCGTCGCGTGAAGCGTTCCTCCTGCGCGGCGGCGACAATGCGGCCGTCTTCGATGAGCGCGGCGGCGCTGTCGTGATAGAACGCTGAGATCCCGAGAATGCGCACGCAACAGCCTCCGAGAGGGTCTGCTTAGAAGACGGTGTAAATGAACGGGGCGACCGCCGAGCCCTGCGCGAGGACAAGCGCACCACCGACAATCGTGAGAATTGCGATGATCGGGAACAGCCACCATTTCCGGCGCGCGCCCATGTAGGCAAAGAGCTCACGTGTGAGGGAAAGCATGTCGTCGGCCTCCGGCGCGGATATCGTTTGCCGGGGCGTTGCAGGGACTATGCCGAACCATACGTCCAGGGCGCGTCCGAACGGCGCCAGCGGACAGTGGCCTCAGAACTGATTGGTCATGGACGTCCCCTCGGCCGCCGGATCGCGCTTGATCCAGAGGCTGTCGACGTCGTCGGGGCGGCGCTTGCGCAGTGGATCGCGGACGCACTGCATCCCAAGACCGAACGGCACGATGAGCAACGCGAACAGAACAAACATGACGAGAGGACTGACGACGCGGTTGAGCAGCAGCGCGAACTGAAACCAGAGCCGCGTGACGGTCTTCAGGCTCGCGGGCGAGAGCATCGCGAGGCCTGCGAACAGACAGGCGACCGCCAACGCCGGCATCCACACCCATGCGTTCGTCCGCCAGATAACAGCGACGATCACCGCGACGACGGCGAAGACCAGCCCGGTCGCGCGCTCCGACGGCGGCGGGATATCTTCGTGCAGGACGGGATCATGCTCTGAGTTTCGCATGGTGCTGCAACCTGTTGCGTGCCTCTACGGGAGAACCGCTCGCAGCAAGAGCCGAGCCAGCAGCGCGCGTGGCCTGTCCTTTTGCGCGGGGCGTCCGCGATGATCGCACCTCGCGAGACTGTGAGCGGCCTGCAACCCTGCGTGGCATGCCGTTTGCGCCGAGGCCTTCAGCATTTTCACAGCGATTGCACGCTCAACCCTTGCGGACCGCCCCATGGTGCACCGTCTGAAGTCGCTCATCTCCGGCCTCGCCATCGCGAGCCTCTCCGGGCTGGTCTGCCTTTTAGTGCTCGAGTTCGCGGTATTCCGGACCGTGCTCGTGCCGGATGACGTGCTCGAGAACGTTACGATCGACGGCGTCGTGCGCTACCGGCCCGGCTCGGTTGCTGTTTTCCGTCATCCGGACGGGCGCCGCTCGACGGTGGCGGTGAACGCGCAGGGCTGGAACTCAGCGCGCCACACCTACGACACGCCGAAGTCGAAGGACCGCTTGCGTGTCGCCGTTGTTGGCGACAGTTACGTCCACGCAGCCTTCGTTGATCCGTCGGAGAGTTTCGCAGCCCGCCTCGAAGCGGGCCTCACGTCATCGGACGTGGCAGCTGAAGTGTTCCGTTTTGGAATGGATGGCGCGCCGCTCAGCCAGTATCTGTATATGCTTCGCCGCGAGGTGGTCGCCTACAAGCCTGACGTCGTGGTGGTGCCGATCATTCACAACGACTTCGACGAGATGTATCGCGGCGTCCGCACGCGCTACGCATCAAGCTTCATGAAGTTGCGAAAGACGGAATGCGGTGGCGTTGCCGAGATCGCGCCGGTAGAGTTTAAGCCGGGGCTGGCCGCCAAGCTCCGCCAGTCGGCGATGTTCCGCTACCTCTATTACGAGACGAACCTTTACCTCTATGCGAAGCGCTGGATCAGCCGCTTCTACTGGGGCGGCGAGGAGGATTGGGATCCGCGCTTTATCTCAGCCGCCGTCGACATCCGCAAAATCTCGGACCACGAGAGCAATCGCTTCTTCGCCCGCTACGTCCTAGAGCAGATGAAAGCGCTCTCCGCCGAGCACGGCTTCCGGCTGGTGTTCATCATGGATGCGGTGCGTGAGGCGATCTACGAAAAGCATCCGCCGATGAAGTATGAGATCGGCCGGTTGAATCGGATCGCGCGCGAAGAGACGGCGCGCCTCGGTCTGATGTTTATCGATCTGCAGGACGCGTTTGCAGCGGATTACAAGGCCAACGGCAAGCGCTTCGAGTATGCCTACGACTGGCATTGGAACGCGCGCGGCAATCAGATTGTCGCTGACGTTCTGACCCCGCTCGTCGCTGGGCTCGCCGGTAAGACGCAGACGCGGGCCACGCCAACGCAGCGCGCGGCGTCAGCGTCGCTGACTTCGGAGATGGATCAGAAGCTCGCGAACTGCGGCTAGGCAGCCTGCGTGCGCTCAGAACCGATGAACGAACCCGAGACTGAACACGTGCGCGTCGAGGTCGATTTCGTTGGCGGGCGCGGTAAGGCTCGAGAAGCGTTCGCTGTCGAATTCCATGCGCAGGTATTCGAAGCGGACGGCCGTCTTGCTGTTCCAGAGGTATTCGAGACCGCCGCCGGCAGCCCATCCCGTGAAGGTCGCCTCGTCGCTGCCGGCCGCCGTCGACACTTCGGCTGAGGCGAACGCAACGCCGCCGGTGCCGAAGAACAGGAAGCGGTGAGCTGCGAACCCGAGCCGCGCACGGATCGTGCCGAATGCTGAAATCTCGATTTCGTTCGCGCCAGCGTCTTCGTCGATCCAGGCGAGAGATCCGTTGGTCACCGCGCCAACGACGATCGAGCCCATCTGGTAGTCGTAGCCAAGCTCGCCGCCGAGGTGCCAGCCTTCAGCATCGTTGAACTGGACGCCGCCGCTGCCTCCCACGTCGAACGACTGATAGCCGACGTCAGGATCGATGATGAAACCGGTCCACGAGATAGGGCCGAGTTCGTGATCTGCGGCCGGCCAGAGGCCGAAGGCATTGGCCGGTGCAGACAGCAAAAACGCAGCTGCAAACAGGCAGACGATCGAATTCAGGATGCGACGCATACGAGCCCCCTACTCACGCACGATCGACACTACCGCGCCTTGGCTTCAGTGCTGCCAGTCAACGTGACTGGGGCCGCCGTGATTCGAGCAGGTGTGACCTGCGATCAACGCAATTCCCGATGTTTTCCCGGCCTTTCCACCGCCGACGACGGATCAACGGCCGTGTTGCGAGATGTCGCGCTCGCCGCATCGCCCAATCTCCAAGCGCTCGACCGACAGATTTGGGGCACTCTCGCACGCGGAGAGAAACGCAGACAGGGACGGGAACCCCATGAAACTCGAGAACACCGTGAAGGCGAAGCTTGGCCGTGGCGAGCTGGCGCTTGGCGTCGGCATCCGGCAGGCGCGGACCGTCGACATCGGCAAGGCGATGAAGACTGCCGGTTTCGACTGGATGTTCATCGACATGGAGCACAACGCCATGGGCATCGATATCGCGACGCAGATCGCGGTTGCAGCCCAGGACACCGGCATTACGCCGCTTATTCGTGTGCCGGGGTTCGAGCATCACCACGCCGCCCGCGCACTCGACTGCGGGGCGCAGGGCATTGTCTTTCCGCACGTCGACGACGCTGAGACGGCGAAGCGACTGGCATCTTACTGCCTCTATCCACCGGCCGGCTCTCGCTCGATGACGGGTATGCTGCCGCAGCTCGATTTCGCGAAACACCCGCTCGGCGAAATGTCGAAGGTGCTGAACGACGGGCTGCTTACGGTCATGATGATCGAAAGCCCGGAAGGCGTGCGGAACGCCGATGCAATCGCGGCCGTGCCCGGTGTCGATGTTCTGCTCGTCGGCACGAACGATCTTTGCTTCGAGATGGGGTGTCCGGGCGCGTTCGACAGCGATCAGGTGCGTGATGCGTATCAGACCGTGATCG
>JBCBXS010000220.1:0-4810 GCA_039816475.1 Pseudomonadota bacterium
CGGGTGTCTGGTGCGAGCCGGCGGGTGCGCACACCGAGGGCTCGATGAATGTGATCGTTGAGACCGCCGAAGGCCTCGCGTGCATCTGCGGCGACGTGATCTACGACTTCAACGACCAGATCGTGAACCACGTTTACACGAACAACGATATGGAGCCGCGCACAACGGGCAACCACTCGGGCTCGAAGCGCGAGGAGAAGGCGGCGATCAAGAAGCTCTTGAACAACTATACGTTCCTGCTCCCGATTCACGATCGCCCGGCGAAGATCGAGCATGCGCAAGTTGTCGGTCGGCTCGGAATGCAGGTGCCCGGCCCGATGAGCGAGACGCTGCCGAGCCGCAACTGGTTCCCGGCTTAGCCAACGGCGGGCGCCCCACTTGCGCCTGCAAATCAACTCTCCGCCGACATCTGGAGTGCGTGCCATGTCGCACATCGCCTTCGACCGACAGTTTCACGATCTGATCTACGAGCACGAGCCGGTGCATCAACTCGGCACGGGTTTCACATTCACAGAAGGGCCGATCTGGAACCCGCGCGAACGGCATCTGCTGTTTTCCGACATGCCGGGCGATGTGCGCCGCAAGTGGACGCCCGACGGTAAGGTGACGGAGGTCCAGCGCCCGTCGAACATGGCGAACGGGCTTACCTACGATGCCGAACTCAATCTGCTCGCCTGTGAGCACGCGACGAGTTCTGTCGTGCGCATCCGGCCGGACGGCACGCGGGAAGTCATGTGCTCGCACTTCGAGGGCCGCGAGCTGAACTCGCCAAACGACATCTGTGTGAAGTCCGACGGCTCGATCTACTTCACCGATCCGACGTTCGGGCGGATGCCGCACTACGGCGTCGAGCGCCCGCTGCAGCAGGGCTTCCGTGGCGTCTACATGATGCGACCGGGGCACAAGCCCGGTGATGAGCCGACGCTGGTCTCCGACCGCTATATGTTCGATCAGCCGAACGGGCTCACGTTCTCGCCGTGCGAGAAGTGGATGTGGGTCAATGACACCGGTCAGGCCAACATTCGCATGTTCGATGTTGCACCCGACGGACGGCTGACGAAAGATCGCATCTTCGCGTCCGGCATTCGCGACACGCTGAAGGCCGGCCTGCCGGACGGCATGAAGGCCGACACCAATGGCAACGTCTGGGTCACGGCGCCCGGCGGCGTCTGGGTCTACTCGTTCCACGGGATGCTGCTCGGAAAGGTCGACGTGCCTGAGATGGTCGCAAACCTTCACTGGGGCGGCGAGAACTGGGACACGCTTTTCATGTGTGCGGTGACCTCGCTTTATTCGGTGAAGACGAAAGCGCGGCCGCGTATCGAGCCATTCATGAACCCACGGCCGGCATCGTTGGCCGCAGCGGCGTCTGCACCTCGCGCGTATGGATCGGCAACGGCCTCTGCCGCCAATGCGCTCGGCATCGAACCGCGCAAGACCGCGCTGATCATCCAGGACCTGCAGAACGACGTCATGATCGACGGCGGCGCGTTTGCGAGCACGGGCTCGCCGCAACACGCGCGCGAGCAGAACGTCGTCGAGAATACAAAGCAGCTTGCGGATGCTGCGCGGCGGTCGGGCGCGATGGTGATCCACGTCTGGATGGTGTGCGAGCCGGGACATCCGGCGCTCGCGCAGCACGCGGCGTTGTTTCAGGGCCTGAAGGGCGAGAACGCACTCGTACGCGGGACCTGGGGTTGCGCGCCGGTCTCAGGCCTTGAGCCGCAGGCCGGCGATCTCGTCGTCGAGAAGATGTCGATGAGCGCCTGGGAGACCAGCCGCCTGCAAAGCTATCTGCAACACGCAGGTATCGAGACGATCATCTCGACCGGTGCGTGGACCAACATGAGTGTCGAGCACACCGCGCGGACCGGCGCCGACAAAGGATATCGCGTGATCGTGCCGGAAGATGCGTGCTCGACGATGAACGCCGATTGGCACCGCGCGTCGATCGAGTACGCGATGACCAACGTTGCGACGGTGACAAAGACTCGAGACGTTGTGGCGGCGCTGGGCGGATGATCGGCGGGTGATGCCCGGCGTGCGCTACTCGAGCTGCCGCGGCCGATGCGGCTTTGGCAGGATCCGTCGGTTGCCCGGATGATCCTCGCCCGGGCCCCAGATTGCCTGGTAGGTCGAAACGCGGCGCGGGCCCATTCGGTGCAGCGCAACGAACATGCTGATGAGCACGACCCACCAGCCAACCAGCATCACGACCATCCACTTCGGCGCATTCGCGATCCAAAGCCCGCTCATGATGCTGAATACGGCAAACACCAGCGCGATGTAGCCGCAGGACTTGTGCACGCCTTCGAAGATGCGACGGCGCAATGTCATGTCGTAATGGTCGCCAGCGATCGAGCCATCCCATCGCGGATGGGTCGGGCCGCCATGCGTGCCGCGGAGCCAGCCGGAGGCGAACTGGATCGCGGCGAGGCCGACAACCGTCCAGCCGATGTTCCGATGCCAGAAGTTGGCAGACCCGCCATCGCGGTTGTCCCAGATGAGATAGATCGCAACCACCACTGCGATGCCGCCGAGATATTGCGTGGTCAGATGCGTCCGCCACCAGGTGCGGTTGTCGACCACGGTGGGCCAGTCCTGACCCGGCATGATCTTGAAGAAACGGGCTGCAAGGACGCCGGCGGGCAGCAGAACACCCCACGCGATGACCATCAGGCGACCGTGCCAGGCCATCTCGAGCGACACGTTATGGGGCCGCGAAGGGTCGATCGATGACAGCAGCCAGTCTGCGATCATGGCTCAGCCCTTCACAGCTCCCGCCGTCATGCCGGTGATGATCTGCTTTGAGGCAACCAGCGTGAAGATGATCGGCGGGATCGCGAGCAGCATCCCTGTTGCCATGATGACACCCCAGTCGATGTCGTGCTCGGTCAGTGAGTTGACGATCGTGACCGGGACGGTGCGCGTCGAGCGGTCGAGCAGGGCGTTGGCGAGCAGGAACTCGTTCCAAGCGATGCGAAACGTAAAGATCGACGCGGCCGCAAGACCAGGGCGGATGATCGGAAGGACAACGATATAGAAGACCTGGAAGGCGTTCGCGCCGTCGATGCGGGCTGCTTCCTCCAGCTGGATCGGCACCTGCTGAATAAAGCTTTGCAGGATCCAGATCACGAACGGGAGGTTCATCGCGACGTAGATCAGGATGATGCCGGCGTGCGTGCCGGCGAGGCATCCAGCTTCGCCAAAGCAGAAGTCGAACGTCCAGATTCCGAACACCGGCACGAGCAGAACCGCCGGCGGCACCATGCGCATTAGCAGCGTTGTCAGCGAGACCGATCCGCGTCCGAAGAAGCGATACCGGACGATCGCGTAGGCGGCCATGCAGCCGAGCAGCAGCGTGATCGCGGTCGAGATCAACGAGACGATGAGGGAGTTACCAAGCGCGCGACCGAAGGTCGGGTTGCAGAACTCGATCCTCTGCGGCGTGTACCAGAGCACGTCGCAGAGGACGGCTTCGTAGTTGCGCATCGTCGGCATGAACAGAAGCGAGGACGTATCGCTCAGAATGTCGACCTTGAGCCGGAGCGACGTGACCAGCATCAAGAGGATCGGCGCGACCGACATAATCACGAGCGGCACGAGCAGCGCGTAGAACGGTGCGTTCGATTTTTGCGGTTGATAGGTTGTCATCGCCATCGGATCAGGCCTCCTCCGCCGCCTGGCGAATGCGCTGCTGCCGGAGCTCCATGAGCCGGTTGTAGCCAAACATCCCGAGTGTCAGCACGAGCAGCAGAAGCAGCAGATAGTTCGACATCGCCGCGGCAACGCCGAGTTCGCGGAATTCAGTCGTCGTCCGGGAAATGCGCAGCGACAGGATTTCGGTTGAGAGGCCGGGGCCCCCGTTGGTCATGACGAGGATGACCTCGAGGACCTTGAACGCATCGATCAACCGGAGCAGTCCGGCGACGACGAGGACCGGGACCATCAGCGGCAGTTTGATGTGCAGGATCTTCTGCCACTCGCTCGCCCCGTCGATCTCAGCGGCTTCGAGGGCGGAGCGCGGAAGCGACTGGAGTGCCGCGAGCGCGAGGATGAAGATGAAGGGCGTCCACTGCCAGACGTCGGCAATGATGACCGACGCGAGGGCCCAATCGGGGTCCGAGAGCCACGGGATTGGCGCGAGACCGAGGTCCTTGAGCGTGCGATTAAAGATGCCGACGCTCGGATGATACATATAGCGCCACATCAGGCCGACCACGATGGGCGCGATCATCATCGGAAGGATGAAGACCGTGCGCAGGACCGACATGCCGCGCAGGTTGCGATCGAGCAGTAGGGCGAGCCCGACGCCGATCAGCATCTCGAGACCGACGACGACGGAGGCGAAGGTCAGCGTGACTAGGAACGATTCACGGAAGTTCGGGTCGGCAAGCAGGTTGGTGTAGTTGCGAAGCCCGACCCACTCAGCCTCACTGATCCGCTGGCTCGGATTCCAGTCGAGGAAGCTCGCATAGATCATGTACCCGATCGGGTACAGCAGCGCGACGCCAAGCACCACCAGCGCGGGTGCGAGGAACAGATACGGCGTCAGGGCACTGGTCGGCGCGCGGTTCATCTTCGGATGCTGCGGTCTTTCAGGTGCGATGCGTGAGGGAGACCGGGCTCAGCGGCGTGTCGCAGCCTCTGCAGAATGGATCGACCGGAGGTAGCGACATCGCCGACTGCCCGGTCGCGCAGTCAGCAACCGGCCTTCGGTCGCTGACTGCGTTGTCGCGTGCTTCAGTCGGTCACCGGCAGCAATCAGCGCGTGAGGCTGATGACCGCCGATGTATCGACGAAGCGTTAC
>JBCBXS010000221.1:0-4798 GCA_039816475.1 Pseudomonadota bacterium
GGCAAACTGGCCATTGTAAAGCGCGCCGTTGATCCACTTGAAATCGAACAGCGCGATGAACCCGCGGCGCACGTTCGGGTCGGCAAACACTGGCCGGCGCGTATTGAAAACGAGCGCGTTCATGCCGGCCGGCAAACCGGTCTCGATCGTCTCGACCTTGACGCGCCCATCGGTGACCGCGGCAAACTGATAGCCATCGGCCCAACGCGCCGGCTCACTCTCGAAGCGGAAGTCGACGGCGCCGGTCTTGAACGCCTCGAACAGCGCGGTCGCATCGCGATAGTAGTCCACCTTGATCGTGTCGGCATTGAACATGCCCCGGCGCGCAGGGTGATCACTCGCCCAGTAGTCCGGATTACGGCTGAAGGTGACGGACTGCGGTGCATCCACGTTCGAGATAACGTAGGGCCCGCTACCGACCATCGGTTTGAGCGTTGTCTTGTCGAAGACAGCCGGATCGAGCGCATGCTTCGGCAGGATCGGCATCATCCCGAGGATGAGCGGGATCTCGCGGTCGGCTTCCGGCGCGAACGTGAAACGCACGGTCCTCGCATCAGGCGCCTCGGCAGTGACAACTTTCCCGTAGTGCGAGCGCATATAGAACGGGCCGCGTGTCTTCAGGAGATCATGCGAGAACAGGACGTCAGCCGAGGTGATTGGCTTGCCGTCTGAGAACCGCGCGGCGGGGTCGAGGTGAAACGTGATCTCGCTTCGGTCGTCCGGCAGGCTGATGCGCCGGGCAATCAATCCGTAGAGCGTGAACGGCTCGTCGGCCGACCGTGCCAGCAAACTCTCGAAAACGAGGCTTCTGACGTTGCCAACCGCAACACCCCTGCTCGTGAACGGGTTGAGGCTATCAAAGGCACCGCGGACGCCGAGCGTCATGCGGCCGCCCTTCGGCGCATCGGGATTGACGTAGGGGAAGTGCTTAAAGCCATCGGCCAGCGCCGGCGCCCCGTGCATGGCGATCCCGTGGACCGACCCGCGCGGCTCAGCGCCCGACTCAGCGGCAACCCCGGGCGTGAGCGCACCTATCGCCAACAGGGCCAGGCTCACACCGAAACTGTTCGCGACAATCCGCCGATGGCGGTATCGGCTGCCGGCTGCGCGTTCCATCCGCGCGTCTCCTTTGTCATCGCAACACGGAAACCGCGAACGATTTCAGCGCGCTAATTCGCTACGCCATGAAACGGCTGAGCCGCGGCGAGAGCAAGGCCGTGGCCCTGATGCCACGTCTTTTCACGGCGGGAAACAAAGCCGTTTACATCGGTTCGGCGGGCCTTGCGATTGCCCTATTTCGCCCATTACTCCGACGCTCATCAGGCCACGACGTGGGCGTGCGGGCCGGTCCCGGTGTACGTCTTGGGGCACATACGAATTCGGAGCATGGGAATGATGAAGCTGGACGGTGTGAACACATTGATCCGCAGCGGCGGCGTCCTGGCCGTGCTGGCCGTTGCGGCACTCGCGCTGGGCGGACCTGCGCTGGCGCAGAAGAAGCAGCAGCAGAGTGCATGGGTGAAGCTTTGCGAAGACGCGCAACTGCGCAGCAAAGCGAAGGACGGCAAGGTCCAGAACGAGAAGAAAGAAATCTGCCTGACGCACCATGAGCGTCTGGACGGGAACACGGGCACGGTGATTGTCTCGGCCGCCATCCGCGAAGTGGCAGGCTCGAAGCGCAAGAGCCTGATGGTCATGGTGCCGCTTGGCATGGCGCTGCCGCCTGGTCTCCGTGCCGCGGTCTACACGCCGGATCAGTGGAAGAAGGCTCAGGCCAACCAGAAGATCGACGAGAAGAAGCTGAAGCCTGTCAGCCTCAAGTTCTCGCTTTGCCATCCGGCCGGCTGCACGGCCGAGACGGAAGCGACCGACGCCATGGTCGAGCAGATGAAAACCGGTGGCGGCCTGATGATCCTTGCCGTGAACGCCGCCAACCAGCCGGTCGGCTTCCCGGTGCCGCTGACGGGCTTTACCGCCGCACATAAAGGCAAGCCGGTCGACAACAAGCTCTATGCCCAGCAGCGCGGGAAGCTGATGGCGCAGATCCGCGAGCGTCAGAAGAAGATCATCGCAGCCGCGCGTAAGAAGCGCGAGGACGCGAAGAAGAAGAACTAGAGCTTCTCCCCGCGGAAGTTCGTCTGAACGAAAGAACGCCCGGAGCGCTGTGTGAGCGGTCCGGGCGTTTTCTATTTCGGCTGCAGTGGAGTGGCCGGTCGATCGCCCGACACTCTAGTGGGCGTTGCGCATCTTCATCATGAAACCGCCCTCGCCGTCGGCTTCAAAGATTTCCGGGATCTGCGGATGGCGTAACGGCGCCGGATCGTCGTCCGGCACAAGGTTCTGTTCCGACACGTAGGCGACGTATTCCGTCTCGGCGTTCTCTGCGAGCAGGTGATAAAACGGCTGATCCTTAGACGGCCTGATCTCCTCAGGGATCGCCAGCCACCATTCCTCGGTGTTGCCGAACTCCGGATCGATGTCGAACACGACCCCCCGGAACGGATAGAACCGATGACGGACGATCTCGCCGATCGCAAATTTAGCCGAACGCATTCTCTTCATAGCCACGCCATTTAAGACGACTTCCACCATTGTGCCAGCCTGCGATCTCCGCCGAGGTCTAGAGGCTTAATGCCCGATCGAAGAACAACCTTGGCGGGTTCTGACAACTGCGTGAGACACGCGGGCGTTGCTTGCCGTACGGGGTTCGACCCCGTAGCCGGGTTTCCGATCAGGCGGATACGGGGCCGGCAGCTTTGACGCGACTTCATAGGACAGGTGCAGCGGGTCTCGGCGTCACCCTCGCGGTGCTGCTGGCGCTGCTGTTCGTCCCGCAGTCGTCCGCCGACGCCGGCACGCCTGAAGTAGCGATCAAAATCGCTGCAAGCGACACGGTCACGTCGCGCGAGCGAACGGCCCCGAAGCCGCCTTGTACAAAGCTTTCAGCACCTGAAGACAAACGACCGGACTGTTCCGGCCAGTCGACTGCGCCCGGCCTGTCAGCACGCGGCCGCAACCGTCCACGCCAGTCGATTGCGACTTCGCGGACGCCGGAGACCGCGGCAACCGTCTGGGGCCCAGGTCATGATTTGTCCGCAGCCTCGCGGCTTTACAACGCAAGCGGTCCGTCTCGTTTGCGAGGGCCGGCGCCGCGTTCATCGCGGGCAGCCTTCTGGGCGCTGTTCGCGCGTCAGCCGAAGCTTCGGTTGTAGCATCTGCTCACGCGCGCTGACGCAGCGCGCAGCCCAACAACACACACCAACACCACGAAGATCGCTAACCGCCGCGCGCCCCGCGTCGGCCGGGACAGCGCACCTGAATTCTTGCTCAAAGCCAGGAGACACCATGACCGGTCATGTCCAAACGCCGCCATCGAGCGCGGCGCCGACTGCGACGTCGCCTTCACCCGCATCCCGCTTCGATATCGCCAATGCAGCCTTCGCCAACGCAGCCCTCGCACTCCGCGTCGGGATGGGCACGCTGTTCCTGATCGGCGGCTGGAACAAGCTCTCGAAACTGCTGATGCCGTCGACAAGCGACGCCCTCGTCGCGAGCTACACTGCGACAACCGGATACATCAACGAGTTCTTCATGGCCTACCTATTTGGGCCCGGCTCGGTGCTGTCGCCGTGGACGTTCCTGACGGCGCTTTCAACGTTCGAACTCGTCTCGGGCGTCATGCTGATCGCCGGACTGCTCGTCCGCCCGCTCGCGCTTATCTACGCGTTCCTGCTCTGGACATTCGTCGTCTCGCTGCCGGTGGTGACGACCAACGGCGTCGAGCCGGGCGTGAAGACGTATATGGCGCCGGCCCTGCTGGTGCAGATCCGCGATGTTGGCCTCTCAGGTCTGATGTTCGCGCTCTACGCGCTCGGCTCCGGGCACCGGTCGCTCGACCTTCGCCTGTTCGGGCCGGATGCCGCGGCGCCGCTGGCGCGCTGGGAGACCATCGGCCTCCTCATGCGGCTCTCACTCGCCGTCGTGCTGATCGTTGGCGGGCTGTTTGCCGGCATGCCGAATATCAAAGCGTGGCTTCAGCCGGGCGTCATCATGCTGCTGGCAGCCGCACTGCTGCTCTGGGGCGGACGCATCGGCCAGCTTGGCGCCGCGGCTGGCCTTGCGATCGTCACCATCTATTCGGTCGGCAAGCTGTCATTCGATGCGGGTCTCGTCGGCAACCTCAACGCCATCAAGCGCGAGATCGCCTTCATCGCGGCGTTCGCAATCCTGACGCTTCGCGACAGCGGCCCGCTCTGGACCGCCTCCGATGTCGCCCGACGCCTTCGCGAGGCCGTGCAGGCTCGCAACCAGATGCGCTCGGCTGACGCTGCTTCACTCGGCAGCTAACCAGGCGCCGCGCGCTCGCCCCGATACCCCGGCCGGGGCGGGCGCGTGAACGGCATCAAAGACCGTAGGCAGCCTTCAGATCGGGATCGCGCCCGGCGACGGCCTTGGCGAGATCGAGGATCACCTTCGCCTGCTTCCAGGTCGCATCGTCCTGCATCTTGCCGTCGATCATGACCGCGCCCGTCCCGTCCGGCATCGCCTCGACGATGCGGGCTGCGAACTTCACTTCGTCCGGCTCCGGTGAAAACACTCGCTTGGCGATATCGATCTGGCTCGGATGCAGCGACCAAGCACCGAGACAACCGAGCAGGAATGCATTGCGGAACTGCGCCTCGCAGGCCTCCGGATCGGAGAAGTCGCCGAACGGGCCATAGAACGCCTTGATGCCGTGCGTCTGGCAGGCATCGACCATCTTCGCGACGGTATAGTGCCAGAGGTCGGCCTGGAAGAA
>JBCBXS010000222.1:0-4785 GCA_039816475.1 Pseudomonadota bacterium
CACGTCATCGGCAAGGACATCGTCCGCTTTCACGCGGTCTACTGGCCGATGACGTGGACGTCGGCCGGCCAGTACTTCCAGAGCGGCTGATCGTTCTCGGGAAATCCGACACCGGTCAGATAGTTCGTCAGCGCGTCGATCCAGACGTACATGACGTGACCATCGTGGTCCGGGACCTTCACGCCCCAATCGAATGTTGAACGGGAGATCGACAGATCGTTGAGCCCGCTTTTTACGAAACTGACGACCTCGTTGCGACGCACCTTCGGCAGGATGAAATTCGGGTCCGACTCGTACAGCGCGAGCAGCTTCTCCTCGTAAGCCGACAGGCGGAAGAAGAATGTCTTCTCCTCTGTCCACTCGACCGGCGTGCCCTGCGGTCCAATGCGCGCGCCGTCATCCTGAAGCGTCGTCTCGCTTTCTGCGTAAAACGCTTCGTCGCGCACCGAATACCAGCCGGCGTAGTTGTCGAGATAGATGTCGCCAGCAGCTTCAAGCCTACGCCAAATCTCTCGGCTCGCCGCGTGATGGCGCGGCTCGGTCGTCCGGATGAACTGATCGTTCGAGCAGTGAAGCCGTTCCGTCATCTCGCGGAAGCGCGCGGCGTTGCGATCGGCGAGTTCTTCCACGGCGAGGCCCTCGCGCTCGGCGGTCTGGACCATCTTCAGGCCGTGCTCGTCCGTGCCTGTCAGAAAATAAACATCGCGACCGTCGGCGCGCATAAACCGGGCAATCACGTCTGTGGTCACCGCCTCGTAAGCGTGCCCCACGTGCGGCGGCCCGTTGGGATAGGAAATCGCAGTCGTGATGTAGAACGGATCGTCAGCCGACATGATCACCGTCGCTCGGGGCTACGGGCCGCCAGATGGTCACGCGCGCGAGGCGGCCTGCAGGCGGGCGACGGCGTCGAGAACGAGGGTCTTGCGGTCCAGGTTCAGCGCCTCTGCGGACGCTTTCTCGCGGACGAGGGTTTCCCATAGCTCCGCCCGGGTGGCAAGCGCGCGGCGGTGATCGGCATCGGCGCTTGCAGCTGCCGCCGCACGCCCGCGAACGTCACCGGCGAGACGGGCAAGCAGCAGCTCGAAAAACAGGTCAGCGCGGGCCGATTGCGCCGGTGAGGCCAAATCATCAGCGAGGCGATGCACCTCCGGCCAATCCAGCGCGGGCAATTTCGCAAACAGGCCGTCGACGAACTCGGCGAGCCCTGCACCGGCCGCTGAAGCGAGCGTCAAGAGCCGCCCCGGGCTGCCATCGGCTGCAGCGGAATAACGTTCGAGAGCATCCGGCTGCGGCAGCGTCGCACCTGCGTCGGCGCCAGCAAGTGCGGCCTTTGCGGCGGCCAGCACATCGCCGGACCCGAGCGGATGCAGCGCCAGCATCCGGCAGCGCGACCGGATCGTCGGCAACAGGCGGCCCGGCCGTTCCGTCACGAGAAAGAACAGCGTCTTCGGCGGCGGTTCCTCGAGCGACTTTAGGAGCGCGTTGGCTGCCGCAATATTAAGGTCATCCGCACGGTCGACGATCACAACCCGCCAACCGCCACCGGCGCCGGTCAGGGACAGGAAACCGCGCAGCTTGCGCACCTCGTCGACCGTAATGACCGTCCGCAACCGCTTGTCGCGAAGGTCATAGGGGACGCGGATCAACAGCAAACCCGGATGCGCGAGCGCTTTAATCTGCGAGATCGCACCGCCGGCATCCGCGGTTTGCAGCGTGCCCGCATCGCCGCGCAAGTCTCTGTCGGCTAGCGTGAACCGGGCCGCTTGCCAGGCAAGCGACGCCTTTCCGATGCCTTCGCTGCCGTGGATGAGCCAGGCGTGATGACTGCGACCGCTCGCGATCGCTTGGTCGAGTTCTGCGCGTGCCTCCGCATGCCCGAACAGGTGATCGGTCATCCTGGGATGCGGAAACGGTGCGCGCCGGTCGCCTTCGGGGTAAGCCTCCGCCTCGCCCGCCGCCGACGCCGATGTCGCGCGCCGAGCCACTAGCCCTCAGCCGCCGTTGCGGACTGTCGATGCGCCGCGATCGCATCCCAGATCTCGTCGGCGACGGCGTCCGGCGCGCGCGCACCGTCAACGACGCGGCAGCGCGCGGGCTCTGCGGCTGCAATCGCAAGGTACGCGTCACGCAACGCGGTGTGAAACGCGAGTTCGCGCGCCTCGAACATATCGGCCGAGGCCTCCGCGCGTCGGGCTTTGGCGCGCGCGAGACCTTCCTCTGGAGGGATGTCGATCAGAAACGTCAGGCCGGGCCGCGTGTCGCCAACGACGATCTCGTCGAGACGATCAAGGTGCGCGTCGGCTACGCCGCCCGCGGCCCCCTGATAGGCACGGGTGGAATCGTTAAAGCGGTCGCACAGCACCCAGGCGCCGCGGGAAAGTGCCGGCCCAATCGTCTGCGCCAGATGGTCAGCGCGGGCTGAATAGAACGCGAGCGCCTCGGCAAGTGGGGACGGCGCGCGATCGGCGGGTGTCAACAGGACCTTGCGGATGCGCTCGGCAAACGGAGCGCCGCCCGGCTCGCGCGTGACGATGACTTCGGCGCCGTCTGCGCGCAGGCGTTCGGCCATTCGCGCGACTTGCGTCGACTTACCGGCTCCCTCGCCGCCTTCGAATGTCACGAACCGATCTGCGCCCATGGTCGCTGCAGCCTTCATAGCGCGGAGGGATCACAGCGCGTTTGCCGCCCACCCAGCGCTTACGGCAGCCAGCCGAAGGCAAGATGAAAGACGCTGTCAAGGCCGCGCCAGACGACGCCTGCCGTCTCGATGTCGGTCGCCGCATAAAGCGGGACTTCGTTGACCGCCCCCGTCGAGGATCGGACCCGAAGGCTCGCGACCTTCGCGCCCTTGGCGATCGGCGGCTTCAGAGGTCCGTCATAGACGATCTGCGCGCGCAGTTTCTGGTCGGCCGGATAGCGCGGCAGAACGACGGTGACTGGACCTTTCCCCGTCAACTCGACAAAGAACTGGCTGCCGCCCCAGACGCGCGCCTGGCCGATCACCGCACCTTCGTTGAAGAGTTTGAACTGGGAAAACCCGCGAAAGCCCCATTCGATCAGGCGACGGCTCTCGCGCTTGCGTTCAGCCCGCGTCGACAGTCCATTGACGACGGCAATCAGGCGCCGTCCGTTCTGCTGTGCCGACGACACCAGCCCGTAGCCCGCCTGGGAGACGTAGCCCGTCTTTAGGCCGTCGACGCCGATGTCGAGATAGAGCAGCGGATTGCGATTGCGGAAGCGGTGCTTGCGATAGGCGAACTCCTTCTCCGCGAACCATTTGTAGTACTCGGGGTAGGTGTCGATGATGTGCTGTGCCAGACGCGACAGATCACGCGCGGTCGTGAGGTGTTCGGGGTTGTAGAGACCGGTGGCATTCCTGAAAGTTGAATTCTCGAGACCGATCTGGCGGCCCTGCTCGGTCATGATTTCGGCGAACGCCGCCTCGCTGCCGGCAAGTCCTTCGGCCAACGCGATCGCTGCGTCATTGCCCGATTGGATTATGATACCTTTTAAGAGCTGTTCCAGCGTCTCCTCGGTGTTGACCGGCACCATCATTGCCGATGTACCCGAGGGCGCGCCGCCCGTCCGCCACGCATTGACGCTCATCTCGAAGGAATCGTCGAGCTTCAGCTGACCGGACTTCAGGCCCTTGAAGATCACGGCAAGCGTCATGAGCTTGCTCATGCTTGCAGGCGACATCAGCTCATCGGCGTTCTTTGCAAACAGCACCGCATTCGAGGTCGCATCGACGAGGATCGCCTGCTTCGCCTTGGTCGAGAAGCCGGCTTTCTGGGCAACCGCAGGGGCTGATGGGGCCACCGCAATCCCGAAGGCGACCAGCGCTGCGGCGGTATAACGCCCGAGCGACCAGCTCAAGCCGGCCGTCGTCCAGGTGCGTTTCTCAGAGTGCCGCAGTCCAAAATTCTGCTGTCCGGCCGTCCGCATCATGCCTGCCTCTGAGCGCTGTCTTTCGTGGAGTGCCGCAAGTGTATCCCGTGCCGCCTGAGCCGGGTCAATGGTCAGCGCGTACCGGAACCGACACCGGAACCAACGAGGGAACCGCGCCAGCGCCGACCGAGCATCGCGAACATGAAATCGAATTAACGCCGCGCGTCGGCGAGCAGACGCCGCGCCCATGGTTGGCGCGCGAGATAGGCGCGTTCCTCGACGTCAGACCCGTTCACTGGGGCCGGTCCGGCATAGGTCACGCGGACACGCGCAAGGCCCGCTCGCGCCATGCCGAGCAGTTCAGCAACCCGCTTCGACAGATCGATGATCCGGCCATCGACGAACGGGCCACGATCATTGACGCGCACCTTGAGCCGCCGGCCGTTGTTCAGGTTTTCGACAATCACGTAGCTCGGCAGCGGCAACGTCTTATGCGCCGCCGTCAGTGCGTTCATGTCGAACCATTCGCCGTTGGCCGTCTTCTTGTTATGAAAGTCGCCGGCATAGAACGACGCAATCCCCGTGGCATCGTAATGCGGGTTCTCGCGCGGTGTGTACCAGACACCTCTGATCTCATAGGGCTTGCCGAGCTTGGCGTACCCGCCCCCTTTCGGAACGTCAGGCCCAACGCCCCCAAGCAGCACGTCGGTCGGATATCCCCCGCCCGTGCTGCGTCGTGGGCCCGGTCCACGCACGACCGGCTCGCCTGCAGGCGGCAGCGCGAACGACGGTTGCGAGGGCAGGCTCGGTGCGCGCGGTGCCGACGTCCGCGAACAGGCAGCGACCGCGAACGCTGCGCTCGCGGCGACAGCGCACCGGATCATCCAGTGATTTGGC
>JBCBXS010000223.1:0-4763 GCA_039816475.1 Pseudomonadota bacterium
ATCTGCTCATGTGGGGCTCGAATTGCAGCACGCTGGGCGAGCTCAAGGCGCGCGCGCTGACGGGCGCGGCGGCGCGCGCCGGCGGACGGAATCGTCTCGCGTCAATTCGGGGTCGCGATGTCTGGCGCCGCGTGGAAAGCTTCGCGGCGCCTGGGCTCGCCTCACGTACCTCCGACGAAAGGGCCCCGCCGCCTGACGCAGTCGATCAATAGCGGCGGATCAATCCGACCAATCGGCCCTGCACCGAAACCCGCCCTGGGCCGAACTCACGGGTTTCAAACTCAGGGTTCTCAGCTTCGAGTGCAACTGAGCCACCTTTTTTGCGCAGGCGCTTGAGTGTCGCTTCTTCGTTGTCGACGAGGGCGACGACGATCGCACCGTTCTCGGCCGTATCGCATTTCCGGATGATGACCGTGTCGCCGTCGTGAATACCGGCGTTGATCATCGACTCGCCCTCGACCTGAAGGGCGAAGTGTTCCCCGTTGGTCAGCAGATCCGGCGGGCAGGCGATATCGTGAGAGTGGTTCTGGATCGCATCGATTGGAACACCGGCGGCGATCTTCCCGACCACCGGGACTGAGACGGTCCGGCTGTCGACAATCGTCGATGAGGGGACCCGCTCTCCGTCACCCCGTCCGCCGTCAACGACGCTTAAGTGCGGGCGAGTGCCTTCCGGCGAGGGCAACGATGGCGAAGCGCCGGCCCCGTCCACACTTTCGGGGAGCTTGAGAACTTCGAGCGCGCGGGCGCGATGGGGCAGCCTTCGGATAAAGCCGCGCTCTTCCAGAGCCGTGATCAGCCGATGAATGCCCGACTTCGATTTCAGGTCGAGCGCGTCCTTCATTTCGTCGAACGAGGGCGGAACGCCGGACTCCTGCAGCCGCTCGTGGACGAACATCAGCAGATCTTTCTGCTTTTGCGTGAGCATCTTTGGCCTCGCTGGCAGTGCCCGGACTGATATCGTGGGCGATACAAACAAAGAACATGTCAGAACGTTCTTGTAAAGTTCTTTTCACGGGGAGCTTCAGCGGCCGCCGGTTCGCGGGCCGGCGAGGGTGGCCCGTCCGCGGGCTCAGAAGTCGATGCGGAGGATGTCGACGGTCTCGCCAGCGGCCCTGGCCGGGTCGTCCGCGGGCCTCGCGATCAGGACATCGGCAAGCGCCAGCGGGGTAAGAAGCGCGCTGTCCTGCGACCGGACCGGAGTCACGCGTGCGAGCTCGGCAGTGGTGCCCCCCTCGCCGTGTCGCACATCTTCGACCGCCCGCATAAAGTGCATGCGCGGACCGTTCGCGCCGATGTCGGCGCCGAGCCGGGCCTGACCGTTCGCGATCGGCTCCGGCGACTGGCCGAGCATCTGGCGCAGGGCCGCGCGCACGAATAGCCGCGTGCACACGAGCGAGGAGACCGGGTTGCCCGGAAGTCCGATGACGCACTGATCGCCGCCCGTCCCGAACATCAGCGGTTTGCCGGGGCGCATGGCGATCTTCCAGAACGCGAGCGCGACGCCTCGGCTTTCGAGGACCGGTGCGACGAGATCGTGATCGCCGACGGACGCACCACCAATCGTCACAACAACATCGGCATCCGCGGCCGCGTCAAATGTGCGGTTGAGGTCGTCGCGGGTGTCGCGCGCGATGCCGAGGACGCGCGGCGTGCCGCCGGCGCGGGAGACGAGCGCTGCGATCCCGAACGGATTGGAGCAGACGATCTGATCGGGCCCCGGCGTGGTGCCTGGCATAACGAGTTCGTCACCGGTCGCGATGATCGCGACGACGGGTTTGCGCTTTACCGAGATCGACGGATGACCGGCGGCGGCCGCCAGCGTCAGCGTGCGCGGATTGACGAGATAGCCGGCTGCGATGAGCGTCTGGCCGGCTGCGAAGTCGTTGGCGCGCGGTCGGACGTGGCCCGGATCGGGCTGCCCCTCGACGACTGAAACGTGGTCGCCATCGCGCAAGGTGTTTTCCTGGATGACGATTGCATCCGCGCCGTTCGGGATGGGCGCACCGGTGAAGATCCGCGCGGCCTCGCCATCGCCGACCGTGCCGCGAAACCCGCGCCCGGCTGCGGCTTCACCGACGACCTTCAGCGTTGCCGGGTGATCGCGAACGTCGCGGGCTTTGACGGCGTAGCCATCCATCGCCGAAGCGGCGAACGGCGGTTGATCGGCCGTGGCGAGAACCGGCTCTGCGAGGACGCGACCGTCAGCGTCGGCAAGATCGCAGGCCTCCGTCGGCATCGCGCGGGCCTGCGCCCGGATCTGCTCAAGCGCGTCTGCGACCGACAGGAGGCTCATGCGCCCGCGGGCCCGCGACCCGGCGAGGGAACATCAGCCGCGCGATAGGTGCCCGACCGGCCGCCGGTCTTCTCGATCAGCCGGATGCCGTCGAAGCGCATGTCTTTGTCTGCTGCTTTCAGCATGTCGTAGAGGGTCAGGCAGGCAGCCGACACGGCCGTCAGTGCTTCCATTTCAACGCCCGTCGGGCCCGTCACACGGACTTCCGCTGTCACGTGAACCCCCGGCAGGGATGCGTCGAGATCGAACGTGACCTCCGCCTTGCTGATCGCGAGCGGGTGGCAGAGCGGGATCAGCTCGTGCGTCTTCTTTGCAGCCATAATGCCTGCGATCCGGGCGGTTGCGATGACGTCGCCCTTCTTCGCAGTCCCGGTCTCGATCAGCGCAAGCGTCTCGCGCTTCATGGAGACGGCGCCGACCGCAACTGCCGTGCGGACGGTCGCATCCTTCGCGCTGACGTCGACCATATTGGCCTCGCCTTGGGCGTTCAGATGCGTCAGCGGATTGGCGTTGGGCTCGTCACTCACGCGGGCGCCTCGTCGGGTCTGGCGAGCAGCGTGCGCGTGGCGGAGGCCACATCGTCATGGCGCATCAGGCTTTCGCCGATGAGGAACGTAGTGACGCCACTTTGCGACAGCCGCTTAAGGTCAGCCAGCGTCGCAAGACCGCTTTCACCGATCACGATCCGGTCCGGCGGGACGAGCGGCGCGAGATGCTCGGTAACGGCGAGATCCGTATGGAAGGTCTTCAGGTCGCGATTATTGATGCCGATCATCCGGCAGTCGAGCTTCAGCGCGCGCTCAAGTTCGGCGGTATCGTGAACTTCGGCGATCGCGTCGAGCCGATACTCTCTCGCAGCCGCTGCGAGATCGTGCGCGCAGGCATCGTCGATTTCGGCGAGGATGATCAGGATGCAGTCGGCGTTCCAGCTTCGCGCCTCGGCGACCTGATAGGTGTCGATCATGAAGTCCTTGCGCAGCGCCGGTAGGGTGGCCGCCGCGCGTGCCTGCTGCAGAAACTCAGGAGCGCCCTGGAACGACGGACGATCGGTCAGCACAGAGAGACACGTCGCACCGCCGGCCTCATAGGACTTTGCGAGTGCGGGCGGATCGAAGTCCGCGCGGATCAGGCCCTTCGAAGGGCTCGCTTTCTTGATTTCGGCAATGAGGCCGTAGGCGCCGGCGTCCGCTTTTGCCGCAAGCGCGTCGGCGAACGGGCGAACGGGATCGGCCGCGCGCGCCAGACGGTCGATATCCGCGAAAGAGCGCTCGGCTTTTGCAGCCGCCACCTCTTCGCGTTTGTAGGCCGTGATCCGGTCAAGGATCGTTGCTTGGGTCGTTCCGGTCATGGCCGACGTTTAGCGCACGGGGGCTGAGCCCGCGAGCGGCAATCTCGCCAGGCGTTGCCAGGCCCAGCCACCGAACCGACGCTTCAGGTGGCTGCGGAACCGCCCGATCAGTGAGAGGCCGCCGTCGCACCGTCCACGCGACCGCTGCTCCAGCGGCCGGCGTTCTTCAGGAAGAGCTCGGGATCGGTAAACGACTGGCGGATCAAGTGTTCGTATAAATCCGTCTCGGTGCCTGCGAAGCCGCTGTAGCGGGCCCGAACGATGGCCAGCGCGTCGTCGAGCGCATCGACCGTCCCGGAGCCCTCGTCGAACTGCGCTTTCTTGCGCCAGACGAGGTCATGCGGCAGCAGGTCTTCGCAGCTTTTGCGCAGGATCCACTTCTCGATCGTCGCGCCGTCGTCGAACTTGCGCATCTTGATTGCAGCCGGGATCGTCTGCGCGAATGCAATCAGATCGCGATCGAGGAACGGCGGCCGGGCTTCCAGCGCACGGGCCATCGTCACGCGGTCGACGCGCTGCAGGTTGATGTTGTGCATCGCGCCGAGGCTGCGGGTCAGCTCGTCGGCCATCGCGCGCGGCTGGTCGGCATAGGCGTGGTGGTAGGCGTAGCCCGCAAAGAGCTCGTCGGCGCCTTCGCCTGAGAGTACGGTCTTGACATGCGCGCGGGCGAGCTGCGTCACGAAGTAGGTCGGCAGGCCGCTGCGCACGGTATCCGGATCGGTCGTCTCCATCGCGCGCACGACATCAGGGACGGCGTCGGCCAAATCCTCAGCTGTGAACGTCGCCTCGTGATGATCGGAGCCGATATGGGCTGCAACCCGTGCAGCCGCCGCGAGATCAGGTGAGCCGGCCGTGCCGACGGCAAACGTTTTGAGGCCGCCGCCCAACTGCTGCTGAGCCAGTGCGGCGACGATTGAGGAGTCGAGACCGCCCGACAGAAAGCATCCGACCTCGACGTCAGCGACAAGCCACTTCGCGACGGCTGCCTCGAGCACAGCGCGAAGCTCGCGTGCAATGACATCGATCTGGTCATCCGACATCGGCCCGTCATCGCCTGTCGTCGTCGCAGCGCCAGGCGGCATCCGGAACCACTCGCGCGTTCCCGTCGCGCTGTCGAAC
>JBCBXS010000224.1:0-4747 GCA_039816475.1 Pseudomonadota bacterium
TACACGACCGCGAAGTCGGCCGTGCACGGCCTGACGCGGTCACTTGCGCGCGATCTTGGCCCCGACAACATCCGCGTCAACTCGATCCTGCCGGGCTGGATCATGACACAGCGTCAGATCGATATGTGGCTGACGCCCGAAAGCGAGAAGGAGCTGATGGCGCGCCAGTGCCTGAAGCGGAAGCTCATGCCGGACGACATCGCCCGGCCCGTCCTGTTCTTCTCCAGCGACGAAGCCAGCGCCTGCACCAACCAGAGCTATATCGTGGACGGCGGCTGGGTTTAGGCGCGTTCTGAAACGCGCGTGTCAGGCCGCGTCGACGAAGCTGTCGACGACGCGCTTGCGGCCGGCGGTGTCGAATTCGACGGTCAGCTTGTTGCCGTCGACTTCGACTACCGAGCCCGTCCCGAACTTACCGTGGATCACGCGTGCGCCAACCTCGAAGCCGGCAGACAGCGCGGCGGATGAGGCGACCAACGCGCCGTCCTCCCGCATCGGCCCCGCCGAGCGTTTTGGCGACACAGGCTCGATGACATCAAGTGTCTGCGCCTGAGCGCGGGCCTGCGCCCGCTGCCAGCCGGGCGTGTCGTAGGAGCGCGACGGCACGACTTCGGCCTCAGCGGCCGCATCGAAGCGGCTCGCCCCGAACGGGTTTCGACCGCCGGATGCGAAGTTCTGATACGCGCCCCCGAACGGGCTCACCGGTTCGCGCACTTCGACGTGGGCTTCTGGCAACTCATCGACGAACCGGGACGGTGTTGCGGCCTGATAGAGCCCGCGGTTGCGCCGGTTCTGGGCAAATGACACATGCGCGTTACGCTTGGCACGTGTGAGCCCGACGTAGGCGAGACGGCGTTCCTCTTCGAGCCCCGCCAGTCCGCTCTCGTCCATCGTCCGTTGGCTCGGAAACAACCCTTCCTCCCAGCCGGTCAGGAACACAGTCTCGAACTCAAGGCCCTTGGCCGCGTGCAACGTCATGAGCGTGACGCGATCGCCATCGCTGCCCTGGTCGGTGTCCATCACGAGCGAGACGTGCTCGAGGAAACCGCCGAGGGTCTCGAACTCGTGCATGAAGCGGACAAGCTCTTTCAGGTTGTCGAGCCGGCTTTGCGCCTGCGGTGACTTATCGGCCTGCCACATCGCCGTGTAACCGGACTCATCGAGAATGATCTCGGCGAGTTCGGTGTGTTTCATGGAGTCGGACTGCGCACGCCAGCGCTCGAACTGCGCGATCAGTTCCGTCAGCGACTTCCTCGCCTTGCCGGCAAGAAGGTCCGAGTGAATGGCTTCGCCTGCGGCGGCATAGAGGGTCAGGCCCCGGTCCCGCGCGAACATGCGGACCTTCTTGAGAGACGTGTCGCCGAACCCGCGCTTCGGCGTGTTGACGATCCGCTCGAATTTCAGGTCGTTCGCCGCGTTATGGACCACCTCGAAGTAGGCGATCGCATCCTTGATCTCAGCCCGCTCGTAGAACTTCGGGCCGCCAATCACGCGGTAAGGCAACCCGATCGTCACGAACCGGTCTTCAAGTGCGCGCATCTGGTACGAGGCGCGAACGAGGATTGCGATCTCGTTGAGCGCGTGGCCGGACTTCTGCAGGCTCTCGATCTCGTCGCAGATCGTCCGCGCTTCTTCCTCGTCGTCCCAGACGCTTTGCGCGGTGACCTTTTCGCCAAGCTCGCCATCTGTGAACAGCGTCTTGCCGAGCCGGCTTTCGTTTTGCGCGATCACGGCTGAGGCGGCGGCGAGGATGTGGCCGGTTGAGCGGTAGTTGCGCTCGAGCCGGATCACAGTTGCGCCCGGGAAGTCGCTTTCGAAGCGCAGGATGTTGTCGACTTCGGCACCGCGCCAACCGTAGATGGACTGGTCGTCGTCGCCGACGCAGCAGAGGTTGGCGGTGCCCTGCGCGAGCAACCTCAGCCAGAGATACTGGACGACGTTGGTGTCCTGATACTCGTCGACGAGCATGTAGCGGAACTTCGTCTGGTACTCGGCGAGCACGTCATTGTGCTTCTGGAACAGCGAGACGGTCTCGAGCAGCAGATCGCCGAAGTCGACGGCGTTCAGTTCCTTGAGCCTGCGCTGGTAGGCCGAATAGAGCGCGGCGCCCTTGCCGTTGCCGAAAGCGAACGCCTCGCCTCTCGGCACCTTATCCGGCACAAGCCCTCGATTCTTCCAGCTATCGATCAGGCTCGCGAGCTGGCGCGCGGGCCAGCGCTCCTTGTCGATGCCTTCGACTTCGATGACCTGCTTGATCAGGCGAAGCTGGTCGTCCGGATCGACGATCGTGAACCCTGGTTTCAGCCCGACGAGTTCGGCGTGCTTGCGAAGGATGCGGACGCAGATCGAGTGGAACGTGCCGAGCCACGGCATACCCTCGACAGCGCCGCCGACGAGACCGCCGATCCGCTCCTTCATCTCGCGCGCCGCTTTGTTCGTGAACGTGACGGCGAGGATTTGAGAAGGGTAGGCGCGGCGCGTCGCAAGGATATGCGCGATCCGGGTCGTCAGGACGCGTGTTTTGCCGGTCCCGGCGCCGGCGAGCACGAGGACCGGTCCGTCAAGCGTTTCGACCGCACGCGTCTGCTCAGGATTGAGGCCCGAGAAGTAATTGGGCGGCGCCTGGCGGCCGAGGGCGCGATCCGAGATCCGTCCACCCGAAACCGCGGTGGGCTCCGGCGCGCTAACCGGCTCCGCCGGCTCGATGTCTCGCTTCGATTCCATACACCCCAATACCATGGCCGACAGACCGGTTGCATGCGCCAGCGGGGCGCGGACCGTCGCGTCCACAGAGCTGTTGGTTGCCGCAGCGGTGGCGGTTCCCTAAGTTCGCCGCCCAATCAGAAAAGAAGTTCGGGAGGATTTCCAAATGTTTCAACGTGCATCCACGTGGCTGGCAGCCGCTGTCCTGGCGGTCGGGTTTGCCGGTGCCGCCGCCGCTGACGGCCACAAGACCAAGGCCCCGGACGGCGCGAAGGTCTACTTCATCAGCCCCAAGAGCGGTGAAACCGTGACCGGACCCGTCACGATCAAGTTCGGTCTTGCCGGCATGGGCGTCGCGCCCGCCGGCGTCGAGAAGGAGAAGACAGGCCACCATCACCTGCTGATCAACCAGAAGCTCGAGACCTACGACGATCCGATCCCGAACGACGAAACGCATCGTCACTTCGGCGGCGGTCAGACCGAAGTCACGCTCGACCTTCCGAAGGGCACGCACCAGCTGCAGCTCATCATGGGCGATCACAACCACATTCCGCATGTGCCGCCGGTCCAGTCTGACGTGATCACGCTGACGGTGAAGTAAGCCCGATCTAAGTCCGGGTTGGCTGGGCCAACGATGCCGTCAGGCGTCCGAGGCCTGGCCACCGATCGAACAGAAGGGCACGGGCGATGCAGGTGACGATGTCGGGTCGGCGCGCGCTCGTGACCGGCGGCAGTCTCGGGATCGGACGCGCGATCGCAGCGCGTTTTTTGGGTGCGGGAGCTGACGTTGCCATCGTCGCGAGACGCTCCGAGATCCTCGATGACGCCGTCGCAGACCTCTCAAAGTTCGAAGGCCGGCGGGTTGTCCCTATCGCAGCCGATATCGCGACCGCCGAGGGATGCGAACGCGCATACGCGCAGGCAATGTCGGCGCTTGGCGGCGTCGACGTGCTCGTCAACAATGCGGGTTCGTCGAAGCGCGGGGCGTTCGAGTCCCTCACCGATGACGATTGGCAGTCGGATTTCGACCTCAAAGTGTTTGCGGCTGTGAGGCTTTCGCGGCTGGCGATGCCGGGCATGCGCGTGCGGCGTTGGGGCCGCATCATCAATGTGCTCAATACGGCTGCAAAAGCACCACCTGCAACCGGCGCCCCGACGGCGGTCTCTCGCGCTGCAGGGCTGGCGCTGACGAAAGTCCTCGCCGGCGAAGGCGCGCCGGACAACGTTTTGGTCAACGCACTTCTCGTCGGGCGGATTGAATCCGACCAATGGGTCCGTCGCCACGCAGCCGAGGACGGGTCGCGGAGCCTCTCCGACTACTACGCCGCGATGGGCGCTGAAATCCCGATCGGCCGCGTCGGCACGGCTGAAGAGTTCGCGAACGCGGCCTGCTTCCTTGCATCCGAGCAGGGAAGCTACATCACTGGGACTGCGATCAACGTCGACGGCGGAATGTGCCCGGTCGTCTGAGGCCATCGCCGGCAGTCCAACACGTGCCGCTCAGTACTGGCGATCCCGATCTACGATGTTCGGGAGATCGCGTCCGGCTTCCAGATCTTCAACGCGATCGAGGAAGTACTGGACGATCGACTCGTTCTTGCTTTCAGCCGCGTTGTGCGGCGTGACGACGACGCGGGGGTGGGCCCAAAGTGGGCTCGACTTCGGCAGCGGCTCGGTCTCGAAAACGTCAAGCGACGCGGCGTAAAGCGTGCCGTCGTCGAGCGCTGCGAGGATGTCGGTCTCGACCTGCAGGCCGCCCCGGCCGGCGTTGATGAGAACCGGGCCCGGCATCCGTTCATGCCGGTTTCCGTCAGTCGAAAGCCCGGCAAACAACGCCCGGTTGAGCGTGCCGCGCGTATCGTTGGTCAGCGGCAGAAGGCACACGAGGATATCCGTGCCCGCGAGGAAGTCCGACCGCTCGTCCTCTCCCGCGAAACATTCGATGCCTTCAATATCCTTCCGCGAGCGGGACCAGCCGCGCACGCGATAACCGATCCGGGCGAGCACCTCCGCGGCGTCCTGGCCGAGCACGCCAAGCCCCATG
>JBCBXS010000225.1:0-4732 GCA_039816475.1 Pseudomonadota bacterium
CTCATGTTCCGGCTTGTCGGCTAAGCACTGACAGCCGCGCGTATTTCCCACGCTCATTCGATTGCAGCATTTGACAAAGGCGTCCCATCCGGGTTTCTCGGCAGCGGGCCACCTCGCCCCAACGCGAGGCATCTATCTGGAAGGATAGGCACATGATGTTGCCACAGAAGCCGGACGTGCGTCCGGCCAATCCGCATTTCTCATCCGGTCCCTGCGCCAAGCGCCCTGGATGGTCCCTCGAAAATCTGAACAACGCCGTCCTTGGCCGTTCGCATCGCGCCAAACCCGGTAAGGCGCGCCTCAAGCACGCGATCGACCTGACGCGCGAACTCCTCGCGCTTCCCGATGACTATCTCTGCGGGATCGTGCCGGCGTCGGACACAGGCGCCTACGAGATGGCGATGTGGACGATGCTCGGCGCGCGCGGCGTTGACGCGCTTGCGTGGGAGAGCTTCGGCAAGGGCTGGGTGACCGACGCGGTCAAGCAATTGAAGCTCGACGACTGCCGCGTGATGGACGCCGATTACGGCGCGCTGCCGGACCTCGGCGCCGTCGGTCAGGATCGCGATATTCTGTTCACGTCTAACGGCACAACCTCAGGCGTGCGGATCCCGAATTACGACTGGATCTCAGCCGACCGCGGTGGCCTGACGTTCGCCGATGCAACGTCGGCGGCCTTCGCGCAGGACATCGACTGGCCGAAAGTCGATGTGTGCACGTTCTCATGGCAGAAGGTGATGGGGGGTGAAGCGGGCTTCGGCATGCTGATCCTCTCGCCGCGCGCGGTGGAGCGGCTTGAGAGCTACACGCCGTCGTGGCCGCTGCCCAAGATCTTCCGTCTGACAAAGGGCGGGAAGCTGATCGCCGGTATCTTCGAGGGCGCGACGATCAATACGCCATCGATGCTCGCCGTCGAAGACTATGTCGACGCGCTGGAATGGGGCCGCAGCATCGGCGGCCTCTCCGAACTCAAGGCGCGCGCTGATCGGAACGCACAGACGATCTGGGATTGGTCCGACGCGCGCGATTGGATTGCGAACCTCGCGAACGAGCCGGCGACCCGATCGAACACGTCGGTCTGCCTGAAGATCGTCGATCCGGCGATCGCGGGCACGAGCGAGCAGGCACAGGCCGCGTTCGCGAAGTCGCTTGCAAACCTGCTCGAAGCCGAAGGTGTCGCCTACGACATCGGGGCTTACCGCGACGCGCCGCCGGGCCTGCGGATCTGGACGGGATCGACCGTCCAACAGTCCGATGTTGCAGCACTTCTGCCGTGGCTCGACTGGGCGTTCGAAACTGCGAAAGCCGAGCAGGCAGCGGCTGCCTGACGCGCCGGAAACCTGACGTGCTGGCGCGCCGACGCGGCACACGCACTCACACCACTTGAAGATTGATTGCGCCGGCGTGGCTGAGACATGCCACCGGCCATCCGGGACCCGTTCCATGACCACCCAAACGAAACCACGCGTTCTCATTTCCGATGCGCTGTCTGAGCGCGCCGTCGAAATCCTGAAGGAAAGCGGCGTCGACGTGACCTTCGAGCCGGCGCTCGGCAAGGACAAAGACGCGCTGCTTGCGAAGATCAAAGACTACGACGGGCTTGCGGTCCGCTCCGCGACGAAGGTGACGGAAAAGGTGCTCGCAGCCGCGCCGAACCTGAAAGTCGTCGGTCGCGCCGGCATCGGCGTCGACAACGTCGACATCAAAGCTGCGACGCAGAATGGCGTCGTCGTCATGAACACGCCGCACGGCAACTCGGTGACGACGGCCGAGCACGCGATCTCTCTGATGCTGGCGCTGGCGCGGCAGATCCCGGCCGCCGATCGCTCGACGCAGGCGGGCAAGTGGGAGAAGTCCGCGTTCATGGGCACCGAGATCACAGGCAAGACGCTTGGCATCATCGGTTGCGGCAACATTGGATCGATCGTCGCCGACCGTGCGATCGGCTTGCGAATGCGGGTGATCGCGTTCGATCCGTTTCTGACGCCTGAACGCGCGCTCGATCTCGGCGTTGAGAAGGTCGAACTCGCCGATCTCCTGACGCGGGCGGACTTCATTTCGCTGCACACGCCGCTCACCGACAAGACGCGCAACATTCTGGGCCCTGCCGCACTCTCGCGCACGAAGCCCGGCGTCCGCGTCATCAACTGCGCACGCGGCGGTCTCGTGGACGAGCAGGCGCTCGCCGACGGGGTGAAAACCGGCCACATCGCGGGCGCTGCGATCGATGTCTTTGCCGAAGAGCCCGCAAAGGAAAACGTGCTGTTCGGTTTGCCAAACGTGATTTGCACGCCGCATTTGGGGGCTGCGACCTCGGAAGCGCAGGAAAACGTCGCGCTGCAGATCGCAGAGCAGATGGCCGATTACCTTCTCCGTGGCGCGGTCTCGAACGCGATCAACTTCCCGAATATCACGGCGGAGGAAGCCCCACGTCTGACGCCGTTCATCAAGCTCGCTGACAACCTCGGTCTGTTCGCCGGGCAACTGAGCGGCGACACGATCAAGGCCGTGCGCCTCGAGTACGCAGGCGACGTTGCAGAGATGAACACGAAAGCGGTGACGGCGGCCGCGATCTCCGGCGTGTTGAAGCCGATCCTCGGTGACGGGGTGAACATGATCTCGGCCGGGTCCGTCGCGCGCGAGCGAGGGCTCGATATCGAAGAGGTCACCCGCAAGGGGCAGGGCGCCTACCAGACTTACATCCGCCTTTCGATCCGCACCGACGATTTCGAGCGCTCGGTCGCCGGCACCGTCTTCTCCGATGGCAAGCCGCGGATCATTCAGGTCAAAGGCATCAACATGGAAGCCGAATTCTCGACGCACATGCTGTACGTGACGAACGAGGACCGGCCGGGCTTCATCGGCAAGTTCGGTACGCTCATGGGGCAGGCGGGCCAGAACATTGCGCGATTGAACCTCGGCCGTGATCGCGAAGGCGGCGACGCGATCCTGCTTGCCTCCGTCGACGAGCCGGTGCCGGACAGCCGACTGGCCGATTTGCGGTCGCTGCCTCTGGTGACGGGCGCAGGCCGCTTGGAATTCTGACACAGTTCACTGATCAAGGGCGTCGGTCGAGAAGCGTCTGTGGTGATGGCCTCCGGCGCGCGTTAGTCGGAGACCCCACCCATGCTGAACAGGACCGGCCTCACCCTCGTGGGGCTTGGCGCGGCGACCCTCATGATCGCGGCTGCAGCCACGTGGACCAGCGCGTTGGCCGAGACAATCGATGTCCGTGCCAAACCCATCTCAGCGACGGTCTATCTGCGCGGTGCAACGGTGACGCGAGAGGTCGAAATCTCCGTCCCTGACGGGTCGCACACGCTCTCGATCGAAGATCTGCCGGCGGGGGTCCGGCCTGAGACCGTGCGCCTTGAGGGCGAGGCCGACATAGACGTCGTGCTCGGGCCCGTCGACCTTGTGCGGCGTAAGCTTGCGACGGACGAGCAGCAAACCGCCGAGGCGCGGAAAGCCATCGAAGATCAGATCGAGCAGGTCGCGCGCACGCTCCGTGCGATTGATGCCGAGCGACGGACGGCGGATGCGCGAAAGACCTTCCTGCAAAATCTTATCGCGCTGCCATCGCGGCCAGTGGCAGGCGGTGGGGCTGCGAGTGCGCAACCGGACTGGAACAGCCTCTTCGATCTGATCGGTGCCAAGATGCAGGCGGTGGAGACAGCGCTGCTCGAAATCAACGATCGCGCGCGAGCCGCCGAACGCAAACGCGACGACCTGCAAGCCAAGCTCGAACGGCTGGCGCCGCAAGCGCGCACCGTGAATGTCGCAACGGCCACGGTGACCTCCGCCGAAGACGCGACGGTCAAGCTGACGCTGCGCTATTTTGTTGAGAACGCGGAATGGCGGCCGACCTACACCGCCCGCCTCGCCACGACCAACGATGCCGGTGAGCCGTCGATGACGCTTATTCGGAGCGCAGCGGTCCGCCAGTGGTCCGGCGAGGCGTGGCCCGATGTTGCGCTGACGTTATCGACCGTCCGGCCCTCGAACGCGAGCACCGCGCCGACCCTGACGCCTGTCGGCCTCGATCTCGTCGACCCCAACCAGCCGGCGCCGGCCCCGGTCGCAGCCGCCAGGCCACGCTTCGATCGGTTCGCGCGCGAGCAAAGCGGTGCCATGGAAGATGCCGAACGCGGCCGCCGACTTGGCACGGTTGCGAAGGCGCGCAAGGTCGCGCTGATCCAGCGGGCAAAGGTCGCCGTCGCCACTTCGGCGTTTGCCGCCACCTACACACTTGCATCGCGCGTAAGCGTTGCAACGGGCCGGCGGACCAAGCAGGTCGAGATCTCGCGTGAGACGCTGAAGCCGGAGGTCGTCATCCGCGCGGCGCCCCGCCGTGCCCAGCAGGCGTTCGTCACCGCTTCGTTTAAGGCGCCAGCATCTTCGCCGGTCCTTGCAGGGCAGATCGCGTTGTTCCGCGACGGGGCCTACGTCGGACGCGGCCGGATGCCTGATTTGGCACCGGGCAAAGAGCATGCGCTCGGCTTCGGTAGCGATCCGAACGTCAGGGTCACGTTCGCGACGGCGGACGAGAAGCGCGGCCAGGGCGGGATCCTCGTCTCCACGTCGTCGAACCGCCGGGACTTCACGATCACCCTGGAGAACCGTCACGACCGGCCGATCCGCTATCACGTCCGCGACCGTCTGCCGGTCTCGCTCAACGACGATCTGAAGGTCACGGTCACGCAGTCGCCGGAGCCCGCTCAGAAGAACGTCG
>JBCBXS010000226.1:0-4668 GCA_039816475.1 Pseudomonadota bacterium
GTCCCGAGACAGATCTCTGAGACTCTGACGCCGCTGCGGCCGAGGATGCGCATGGGCATTTGCGTTTCGGTTGCAGCGGTCGTCGCGGCCATGCGCTTAGCTTTCGCGTCGGACGAGGAAGCGATGCGTCTCACCGTCCTGGTCGTGGCTGAGGAGGGTATGTCCGCGCGCCTCGCAGAACGCGGTCATATCGGCTGCCGTGTTCGGATCGGTCGCGAGCACTTCGACGGTCTGGCCGATCTGGACGCCGCGCAGTGCCTTCTTCGTCTTCAGGATCGGCAACGGACAGACGAGATTTCGGGCATCGAGAACGGTATCAGCCATGGCAGTTCGGAGCGCCTGAGAGACGGACAAGAGCGGTTTCGCAAGCTAGCACAACGCGTTGGTCCCACGTCGCGATCAGCCCTGCCTGTATCGCACGGGCCGCACCCGCTGGCGACATTCTGTATAGATCATTGCTGGATTGATGAAGGTGTTGTCACAGTCTGCGCGCGGCGCGATTCCCGGCTCGGCGGGCAGGCACCGGCGGAGGCGATCACACCGGACGATGAGCGACGCGGCGGAGAAACGAAGCTTCCGGTTCACGTTCGGGCTGGAGCGCCTAGGGCTGGTCGCGCTGAACCGGCCGACCGTCTCTCTAGGTCTCATCGCGCTGCTGACTGTACTGGCCGTCTTCGGCGTCATGCAGCTCAAGGTCGATGACAGCCTGAGCGAACTGTTCCGCTCCGACAGCCGCGAGTTCCGCCAATACGAAGAGGTCGACCGCCGCTTTCCGTCGAGCGAGTTCGATGTGCTTGCGGTCATCGAAGGCGAGGGCGTTCTGACCCGCAAGGGCCTGACGGCAATCTCGGAAGCGGCGTTCGAACTGCAGCTCGCCGACGGCATCTCGGGCATGGTCTCGATGATGTCGGCCCGCGAGCGGCTGAACGAGGCTGGCTACGCCGCGCCGGTCGTGCCTGAGACTCTGCCCCAAAGCGATGCGGAATTGGCGGCCATCGTCGCGCGGCTCAAGGCGAACGAGATCGTCAAGGGCACGTTCCTGTCCGATGACGGCAAGCTCGCCCTGATGGTGATCTCGCTCGATCGCGAGCGGGTCGGCGCCGATGGCGCGCGGGCGGTCATCGGCGGCATTCGTTCCGCGCTCGACACGGCGCTGGCTGGCAGCGGGCTTGTCTACAAGTTGACCGGACCACCGGTCATGCAACTCGAGATCCGCAACGCCGTCGAGCGGGACCGTCTTGTCTACAACGGGCTCGGGCTGGTGCTCGGCCTGCTCGTCGCATTCCTCTTCTTCCGGCGGTTGTCGCTGACGTTCCTCGCGGTCGCAGGACCTGCAATGGCGATCCTCTGGACGCTCGGCGTCATCGGCGGGCTCGATTATCGTCTGAACCTCTTCATCAACGTTCTGACGCCGCTGATCCTCGTCTCCGGCTTCTCGGATTCGATGCATTTGGTGATGGCGATCCGGCGCGACATCAATCGCGGCGTTGATCGCCTGCAGGCGGCGCGAAACGCGGTGCGCGATGTTGCGCCGGCCTGTCTTCTGACGGCGATGAACGCGAGTATCGCGCTGCTGTCGTTTTCACTCGCTGAATCGGCGCTCGTCAAAACCTTCGGTCAGGCGGCGCTCATTGCAGTGGCGATCTCATACCTCTGCGTGGCCGTCGTCGTGCCGACACTGGCTGTGTTTGTGATCCGCCGCGACGAAAGTGCCGACCTGAGTTCAGGCGGTCGCGCCGAGGCGGAGGCGGAGACAGAAGCTGCGGGCGCGATTGGCGCTGTGGGCCGCGCAAGCTTGCGCATAGTCGACGCGGTCTGCGCGCGTGCCGGCGCGTACCTCGCGGCCGGTATTGGTGCGGTTCTGATCTGCGGGGCCGCCTACGTCGCGCTTGAGCCGCAGTACCGCCTTGCTGATCAAGTGCCGGATCGCGAGCAGGCGCTCGATGCTTCCTCGAGCCTCGACCAGAAGCTCACCGGCGCAAATCCGGTCCACGTCATGATCAAGTGGCGGGATCTGAAGCTCGGCGAGCCCGGCACACTCGATGCGATTTCGAGCGCGCATCGTGTCCTCGAAGAGGTCGCGGGCCTCGGCAACGTCTGGTCCGTCGAGAGCCTCAGGCGCTGGCTTGCGGAGAACGACACGAACGGCGGTGGTCAGGACCGCGTGATGGAATTCATCAAGCTGCTGCCGGCTAATCTCGTCAGACGGTTCGTCGCTGAAGGCGAGGATGCGGTGCTCGTCACCGGCCGGCTGCCCGACATCGATGCGAGCGAAATCCTGCCGATCGTCGAGCGGATCGATCAGGCCCTGGCGCCCGTCCGCGAGGCAAACCCCAACGCAGAGATTGCGGTGACAGGATTGCCTGCAATCGCTGCACGCAATTCGGCGAAGTTGATCGGCGAGCTCAACTGGGGGCTCGTCGGCGATATGTTCGTCATCTTCATCTTTCTCGGCCTCGCACTGCGCTCACTGATTGCAGGTGTGGCGAGTGTGCTGCCGTCGTTGTTCCCGATCTTCGCGACGGGCACGCTCATATGGCTCGGCGGCGGCGGGCTTCAGTTCGCCTCGATCATCGCAATCACCGTTGCGTTCGCGCTCGCGATTGATTCCACGATCCACTTCCTCAATCGATTTCTGCTGGAAGAAGATCGCCTCGCACGCGTCGGTGGGACAACGCAGGACGTTCTGCGGGCGACAATGGCGCATATCGGGCCGCCAGTTGTCCTGACGACGATCGTGCTCGCACTTGGTCTCGGCGTGACGGTGCTGTCCGACCTGCCGTCACTCCGATTGTTCGGCGCGTTGACCGCGATCTGCCTCACGGCCTCGCTGATTGCGCAATTCGTTATTCTGCCGGCGTCGATCGTCGTTTATCGATCGATGTTTCCGGCCCCGACGGTGGCTCTGGCTGAGGCCCCGCCGAACGATGCCGGTGCGCCTGCCTCTCCGCGAGAAGGTTGAGCACGTTTGCGCTGAGGACAACTGCGCCGCCAACCGCCACCGCGATCGTCACCTCTTCGCCGTAGGCCAGAGCGCCGATCAGCGCGATGAGCGGCAGTCTCAGAAAGTCCATCGGCGCGACGACGATGGCCTCAGCGGCTGCGAATGCCTTTGCAAGCGCGAAGTGCGCGATCAGAGCCGCGGCGCCAAGGATCAGAAGCCAGACCGCTGTCTCGCCGTTCGGAAGCACAAGGAAGGGTGCGGCGAGCACGGCTGCGATCGGCAACTGCATCCACGCCATGTGAAAGAGAAACGCGACGACCGTGTCGGTCGCCATCAGCTTGCGCGTTGCAATCATCGAGAGCGCGAAGTTGATCGCCGCGGAGAGCGCAAGCGCGTGCCCAAGGCTGAAGGGCGCGATGCCCGGCTGCACGATGATGAGCACGCCGGTAAATCCAACGCAGATCGCAGCGGCGCGAAGCCATGACATCCGTTCGGACAGGAGCAGCGGTGCCAGCAGCGCGACCCAGATCGGTGCGGTGAACTCGATTGCAAAAAGCTGTGCGAGAGGGATCAGCGTCAGCGCGTGGAACCACGAGAACTGCCCCATGAAGTGGACGGCGTTTCTCGCTGCATGCAATCCAAGCCGCTGCGAGCGGACCTGACGCCAGCCCTGCCGCGACACGCTGATGACGATCGCCATCACCACGAGCGCGACGATGCTGCGGTAGAACATCAACTGGAACGTATCACCGTAGGTCGCAGCTTCGCGGCCGGCCTCAGCGGCCATCAGCGACGTCACCGTCCGGCCTGCGATTGCGATCGACGAGAACGAGGCGAGCGCGAGCGCCATCCAGAGAAGCGCACGGCCGAGGCTCTGCTGCGGGCCGCCGGAGAGCACGCCGGAACCGGCCGGGACGGCGCCTTCGGCGGGGTCAGTCGGTGCTGGTTCGTGGGCCGCCATCTTTGCGTTTCTGCCGGGTCGGGCGTAGGAGAGGGGATCACCACATCGATGAAAGGGCGCGCGGCAACGCTGCCGGTGTGCCATCCGGAGTCCGGATATGACAACCAATTCCACGCTCGCGTTCGTGCGCGGCGAGGCCGAGGGCGAGATTGCAAGCGACATCTACCGTCAGCCCGATCCGCGCTCCTACTTCCGGTTGATGTTCGGGCTGGACTACGCGCTTCCCGATATCGCCGCCGGCGTTTTTCGCCAGTTGGTTGCAGCCCGCGCGCGGGCGCTCGGCAGGCGGATCAAGATTGTCGATCTCGGCTGCGGGTACGGGACGTCAGCAGCGCTCATGCGGTATCCCGTCGATATGGACGATCTCGCGCACCGCTATCGCGACCTTGATCTGTCCGATCTCGATACCGAGCGGCTCGTTGCCCTCGACCGGCATTACTTCCAGGCGTGGCCCTCGAAGATCGATGCCGAAATGGTCGGCTTTGATCTCTACGCAGATGCGCTGGCCTACGCGCAGGATGTGGCGTTGATCGACCAGGCCGTGTGCTGCGACTTCAACGACGGCGACCTGACCGATGCGGATCGCGCGGCGCTTTCCGGCGCGGACCTGATCGTCTCGACAACGGCCGCAGACTTCCTGAGCGAGGCGTCTTTCGGCAAGTTGCTGGATGCGATCGGCGGGACGCCCTGGGCTGCGATCTTCGCCGTCCGCGTGAGCCCGATGTACAGCCTTCAAGCAGCCGGCACCGCGCGCGGCCTCGAG
>JBCBXS010000227.1:0-4667 GCA_039816475.1 Pseudomonadota bacterium
GGCCTCGCACGGGACCGCAAAGCACATCTGCAGGAAGTTCGCCGTGTAATCGAGATCGTTGCGCGGATAGATGAACGGCTGGCCGATCGAATATTTGTAGGCCATCGCCGCGATCGTCGGCATCTTCGCGATCATCCGGTGCGAGGCGACCATGCGCTGGTGCTCGTCCGTGATGTCGGTTGAGTCGTGATAGAACGCCGACAGCGCGCCCACCGTCCCGACCATAATCGCCATCGGATGCGCATCGCGCCGGAAGCCGGTGAAGAAGCGCGTCATCTGCTCATGCACCATCGTGTGGTGCGTGATCGTATGCTCGAACTCTTGGTACTGCGCCTCGGTCGGCAGCTCGCCATGCAGCAGCAGATAGCAGGTGTCGACGAAGTTCGAGTGCTCAGCGAGCTGCTCGATCGGATAGCCGCGATAGAGCAGCGTGCCCTCTTCGCCGTCGATGTAGGTAATTTTCGACGAGCAGTTCGCCGTCGACGTGAAGCCGGGGTCGTACGTGAAGCAGCCGGTTTCTCGATATAGCCGCGACACATCGATGACGTCGGGGCCGATGGAGCCGGATCGGGTCGGCATCTCGACGGTCTGGTTGTGATGGATCAGCCGTGCTGCGCCGGACGGGGCGTTGGGATCGTGGATGTTCATGGAGCGGGCTCCTTCAGATGTCGCATGGCAGGACGCCTCCGGCTCCGCGAGCGCGACATCGCACGCTGACGGTGCGTGGGGTTCGCTTTGGTCGCTGCCGGATGTCTTTGCCGCTGACTATCCGAGATTGTGCGCTGCGACAAGCTGGACGAAGTGGCGAGAGAAGCCGGTTAACTGCAGCGTTGACGCCCGCGTGCGGGAGCACGTTCCCGAGCCCACTTTCGCCGGAAACTGCGGCATCATCTCCCGAAAATACGGCCCCTGCGTCGTCGTAAGTGAACCCGACGGTGGCGGACGCGCGTTGCAGTCAGGGCGGGCCACGAAAGAGACCAAAGCAGGTTTAATGACGCGAGATTTACCGGCTGCACCCTGCGTCGCATCAGACGTGACGTCGGAGGTGGTTGCAGGCTTTGGCGACGTACCGCGCCGTGATTGGCGTGCGCTCTACGGCGCGGCTGCTGACGGCCCCGACTATTATCTGGCCTGTGAGCGCGCGCCCCTCGACGCGTTCACGTATCGCGCCGTAGCCGCGCGCGGGACCGAAGGCACGTTGATGGCGGCGCCGGTCTTCGAAGCCGCGTTCCGCTACGACATGTCGTGGGACGGTCCGTTGCGGCGGATCACCGATGCGCTGCATGCGCGCGTGCCGAAGCTTGTCGCGTTGCCGGTCCTTGGCATGGGTTCGCCGCACGCCGACGAACTTGCGCTTGGCGTTCACGATCAGCTCGATGCAACCGATCGTGCAGGGGCGTTCACTGCGATGCTCAATGCGCTTGAAGCTGACGCGTGCCGCCGCGGCATCGAAGTGCTGTTTCTGAAGGATGTAACTGACACGCAGGCGGCGTGGATCGATCCGCTCTGCCGCGCGCGAGGCTACGCACGACTGCCGACACTGCCTGTCGCGCATCTCAAACTGACCGGGACAAGTGAGGATGATTACGTCGCAAGTCTGTCGCAGAACATGCGATCAAACCTGCGCCGAAAATTAAAGCGTGCCGGTGACATCGAGATCGAGGTTCGCACAGACCCGAGCGGACTTGACGAAGAGCTTCAGCAGATGCGCGCGGCGACCCAGCATCAGGCCGGCGCAAACTATCAGGAGTTCGAAGGCCTGGCGCCGGGCTTCTACGACGCCGTGCTTGCTCAGCTGCCGGACCGGGCCCGCATCATCTTCTATCGCGCGGACGGCCAATTGCTGGGCTTCGCGCTCGTGCTGCTCGACGACGCACGGCTCACCTACAAGTACACCGGCATGCGCTATCCCGAGGCGCGCGATCGCAACCTCTACTTCGTCAACTGGATGACAATGGTGCGTATGTGCTTCGAGCGCGGCCTTCGGCACCTGCACGCGGGCGAGACGACGTACCTGACGAAATCGCGGCTTGGCTGCACGGTCGAGCGGTCATGGATCTACTTCAAGCACACCAACCGTGTGGTGAACCCGCTGTTCAAGCTGATCGGCCCGCGTATCCGCATCGACCGGATGGACCCCGATGTGCGCGAGATGGGCGATGCCATGCCCTACGCGCCGGCACGTCACGCACCGCTCGGGAGCTGATCGCCGATCCTTGCGAGCGCTTCCTCCCGGCCGATCAGCCAGACGAGATCGAAGATCGGCGGTGAGATCGTCGATCCTGTGAGCGAGACCCTGAGCGGCTGTGCGACCTTGCCGAGCCCCACGCCGGCGTCTTCACAGTAGGCGCGCACCGAAGCTTCGATCCCTTCGACGGTCCAGTCATCGAGCGACGAGAGCCGCGTGTGCAGCGCTGCGAGATGATCGCGCGCGGCGTCACTCAGATGCTTCTGCGCTTTTGCCTCAACCTCGAGCGGGCGCTCCGCAATCAGAAACGTTGCGCCGTGCACGAGTTCGGCAAGCGTCTTCGATCGTTCCTTCAGGCTTGGGACGGCAGCGGCGAACCGGTCTTGCCCGAGCGCCTCGAACTTCGTGCGGAGTTCGGGCCCGCCCTCGAGTTCCGGCATCACGTCCCAAGCGGCGGTCGTAAGCTTCGCGTCGTCGGTCTCGCGGATGACGATGCCGTTGATGTCGGCGAGCTTCGTGAAGTCGAAGCGGGCAGGCGACTTGCCGATCGCGTCCAGCCCGAAGAGTTTCACCAACGCGTCGTCGCTGAAGATTTCCTGATCCCCGTGGCTCCAGCCGAGCCGGACCAGATACATCCTGAGCGCCTCCGGCAGATAGCCCATCGCGCGATAGGCCTCGACGCCGAGCGCGCCGTGGCGCTTTGAGAGCTTCGCACCATCCGGCCCGTGGATCAGCGGGACATGCGCGAAGCGCGGCACCGGGAAAGCGAGGGCTGCAAAGATCTGCGACTGGCGCGCCGCGTTCGTCAGGTGATCAACGCCGCGGATCACGTCGGTGACGCCCATGTCATGGTCGTCGACGACAACTGCGAGGTTATAGGTCGGCGTGCCGTCGCTTCGCAGGATGATGAGATCGTCGAGGTTCTCGTTTTCGAACACGACCTCGCCCTGGACCGCGTCGGAGACGATCGTCTGGCCTTTATCCGGCGAGCGCAGACGGATGGCGGGCGCGACACCGTTGGGCGCTTCCGACGGATCGCGGTCCCGCCAGCGGCCGTCATAACGCGGCGGGCGTTTTTCAGCTTCCGCCTGCGCGCGCATCTCCGCCAACTCTTCCGGCGTCGCGTAACAGCGATAGGCTTTGCCGTCCGCCAGCAATTGCTCGACCGCCGCGCGATGCTGGTCCACCCGCGTGTGCTGGTAGATCACGTCACCGTCGGGTTCGAGGCCAAGCCACGAGAGGCCGTCATGGATCGCGGCGACCGCTGCCTCGGTTGAGCGTTCGCGGTCCGTGTCCTCGATCCGAAGCCGGAATTCGCCGCCGTGATGGCGCGCGTAGAGCCAGTTGAAGAGCGCGGTCCGCGCGCCGCCGATGTGCAGGAACCCCGTTGGTGAAGGCGCGAAGCGGGTCACGACTTTCGGCGGGGGCGCATTCGGGTCGGTGGTCATGGCGTAATCATCCGTTAGCGGAGAGGTCGTTGCGGCGCGGGCGATGCGGGCGGCCCTCTCGAGGGCGCGGCGGGTGTCGCGCGCGACGCCGGAGTTGGTGGGCGTGTTTAGGCGCGAGGCGGGTCAGTCAGCAAGGGCTGCGACGGCGAGGGCGCCGGCGACGGGTGACGCGTTCGACGCGGCGGCGGGCCAGTCGACGAGCGCGCGCGGCGGTGGCAGGTCGCACTGGCTCGAGCAAACGCCGTTGGCACGCGAGGCGGACCGTTGGTTCCTGTGGGCGCCGGTGCTGTTTGCCTTTGGGATTGCTGCATACTTCGCAGCCCCCGTTGAGCCGCCGACGCTTCTCGTCGCAGCCGTCGTGCTTGGCGCCGTCCTGCTCAAGCTGATCTGGCGGGACGGGCTCATCCGGCCGCTGCTCGCCGCCATGCTCGTGATCGCAGCGCTCGGGTTTGCCGCGGCGAAAGTCCGGTCTCTCTCAGTCGACGCGCCGGTGTTGACGCACGAACTTCGCAACGTGCGCATCACGGGCGATGTCACGCGGGTTGAACGGTTTCCGACCCGGGGTGCGCGGATCACGCTGGACGTTGTCTCGATCGGCGATCTGCCGGAGGACATGCGGCCGCGGCGAGCGCGCATCCGCCTTCTCAGTCTCAAGCCCGACGATCCGACGCCCGGTCTCGGTGCGCGCGTTCGCCTGCGCGCGACGCTCGCGCCGCCGTCGCGGCCCGCCTATCCCGGGGGCTACGACTTCGCGCGTGCAGCCTACTTCATGCAGCTGGGCGCCGTCGGCTTTGCGCTCGACAAGCCGGAGACCGTGCCCAACCGGGGGGCGCCGTCGATCGGCGAGCGGGTGGCAATCGCGATCCGGCAACTTCGGGCCGAGATCGGTCTTCGCATTGCGAAAGCGCTGCCGGGCGAGCCGGGCGCCGTCGCAAACGCTCTCATTACTGGGGACCGGTCCGGTATCACGGAGGCGACCCTCGAGGCTTATCGCGATGCGGGCATCGTCCACATCCTGTCGATCTCGGGTC
>JBCBXS010000228.1:0-4651 GCA_039816475.1 Pseudomonadota bacterium
AGGTGGTTGTCCGTGCCGCCGGTGACGATGTCGTAGCCCTGCTCTTTCAGCGTGGCTGCCAGCGTCTTCGCGTTATCGACGACATCACGCTGATAGGCCTTGAACTCCGGCCGCAGGGCTTCGCCGAACGCAACGGCCTTACCGGCAATCACGTGCATCAGCGGTCCGCCCTGCAATCCGGGGAAGACGGCTGAGTTGAACTTCTTGCCCAGATCCGGATCGTCGGAGAGGATCATGCCGCCGCGTGGACCGCGCAGCGTCTTGTGGGTCGTCGTGGTGACGACGTGCGCGTGCGGGAACGGGCTTGGATGCACACCGGCAGCAACGAGGCCGGAGAAGTGCGCCATGTCGACCTGCAGGTAGGCGCCGACCTCATCTGCGATCTCGCGGAAGCGTTTAAAATCCCAGACGCGCGAATAACCGGAGCCGCCAGCCATGATGAGCTTGGGCTGGCACTCGCGGGCGAGGCGCGCGACCTCGTCCATGTCGATGATGCCGTCTTCTTCGCGCACACCGTAGTGGACCGGGTTGAACCACTTGCCTGAGAGGTTCGGTTTCGCACCGTGCGTCAGGTGACCACCGGCATTGAGGTCGAGCCCCATGAACGTGTCACCCGGCTGAAGCAGCGCAAGGAACACGGCCTGGTTTGCCTGACTGCCGGAGTTCGGCTGCGTGTTGGCGTAGGAGCAGCCGAACAGTTCCTTGGCACGGTCGTTGGCTAGCTCTTCTGCGATGTCGACGAACTGGCACCCACCGTAATAACGACGGCCCGGATAGCCCTCGGCGTACTTGTTCGTCATCACCGAGCCCGCAGCCTCGAGCACCGCCTTCGAGACAATGTTCTCAGACGCGATCAGCTCGATCTCGGTCTGCTGACGGTTCAGCTCTTTCGAGATGGCGTCGGCGAGCGCCGGATCGCTCTCGGCCAGTGACGCGGTAAAAAACCCGTCTGCCCCGGTTGCGTTTGCAAGCTTCTCAGCCGTCGCCATGGGTTTCTCCCGTCACCTGACCCGGCCATTGGCGCCGGGTTTCCAGTCGTTTGCGTTGCACGAAAGTATCATCCGTTGGAACCCGCCAACAAGCGGTGAATACCGCGTTGTCGTCGCAGTCGGTCCCGGCGCTTGTGCACTGCGAAAGGTTCAGCGAGCGGACGCCGGCCCGGCCGTTACTCCGGCAGCGGAATGAATTCCTCGGCGTCGCCCGGCACCGTGTCGAACTTGCCCGTCCGCCATTCGTGCTTGGCCTGCTCGATCCGCTCCTTCGACGACGAGACGAAATTCCACCAGATGTGGCGCGGCCCATCCATCGGCTCGCCGCCAAGCAGCATCAGCCGCGCATTCGACTGCGCGAGGATTGTGATACGGTCACCCGGCTTGAAAACGAGGAGCTGACCCGCCCCGAATGTGTCGCCGGCGATATCGACCTCGCCGCTCGCAACGAACACAGCCCGCTCGTCGTAGTCAGCGTCGAGCGGCAGGACGGCTCCGGGTGCGAGCACGGCTTCCGCATAAAACGTCGGATGCGGGAACGCCGCTGGCGATGTCTCGCCGTAGAGCGAGCCCATGATCAGGCGCACGCGCTTGCCGTCGCCTTCGATGCGCGGAAGTTCGTCTTCAGCGTGGTGCGTAAACGCGGGCGTCGCCTCCTCATGCGACTTTGGCAGAGCAGCCCACGACTGGATGCCGAACATCCGCCGAGGGGCTTGCTTGGCCTCTGACGTCTCGCGCTCCGAGTGCACAATGCCCTGGCCGGCCGTCATGAGGTTTACGGCTCCGGGCCGGATCGGCAGCGCGGTCCCCAGGCTGTCGCGATGGAAGATCTCGCCTTCGAAGAGATACGTCACGGTCGAGAGCCCGATATGCGGATGCGGCCGCACGTCGATGCCATTCGACAGGACGAATTCCGCCGGCCCCATCTGATCGAAGAAGATAAACGGCCCGATCATCTGCTTCTCGCGCGACGGCAACGCGCGGCGCACTTCGAAGCCGCCAAGGTCGCGCGCCCGCGGAACAATCACATGCTCAATCGCGTCACATGTCAGCGGATTGCCCGGGATCGGGTCGTCGGCGGGAAAGCTGCTCATCGGGAAGCCTCCTTATTGGGCGATGCAGCACGCTCGTCGGTAAGTTCTCACGCCTGTCAAGGCCTCGCGCAGGCGTGAAAGCGGACCGAGTTAAATCTCGTTCACCATCAACATTAAGGCCATTCCCGTCGGTCGCGCACGCGTTAAGCTCCCGGTCCGGCAAGGGATGGTACTCTGACGATCGAGAGCGATGACGGAGCGGGCACGCGACTGAATAACAACCGGGGATCGAACGCGATGGCGAACGGTATGACTTCACGTGGCGTCCGGCGGACCCGCTTCAGGCGGCGGCGCGGAACCGCCCTCGCCCTTGCAGCGGCGCTTCAGTTCGCGGTCGCATCGCCCGTCCTCGCGGCCTGCAACGAAGAGGCGATGTTGGTCTTTGACGCGTCCGGCTCGATGAGCGCGACGAATGAACAGGGCCGCCGCATCGACGTCGCCCGCCGTGCCGCAGCCGACGTCCTCCCCGAGATCACGTCGAGCCGTCCGACCGGGCTCGTCACCTATGGTGGGACGTATGCCGCCGGATGCACCGGCGTTGAACTTCGCATGCCGCCCATGGCCGACAGCGCAAGCCTGATCATGTCCGAACTGCTGGCCCTGACGCCAAGCGGCCAGACGCCGCTTAGTCAGGCAACGCTGCTCGCCGCGCAGACGCTTGATGACGGACGGCGGCCCGGCACGGTTGTGGTCCTGACCGATGGCTATGAGAACTGCGGCTTCAATGCGTGCGCGCTCGGCAGCAAGCTTCGACGCGAAGCCCCCAACATCCGCGTGCATGTGATCGGCTTCTATCTGCATTCGGTCGGCGAGCGCAGCATCGCCTGCCTGGCGCAGCAGACCGGCGGCACCTACACGTCGACGCGCAGCTACGCTGAACTGAAGTCCGCGCTTCAGAAGACGTTGACCTGCCAGCGCATCGCCGGGCGCCTCCCGTCGAAATCAGCCACGGGCACACAGCTTGCCCTGCTCCAGCCACTCGACACGAAGAGCGGCCGGAACTGATCCGGACTTAAGCGCTCAGAACTTCGGCGAGCTGTTCAAACAGCACATCGGCATCGGCACCGTTCACATCGTGGTGGGTGACGAGGCGGATCCGCCGTTCGCCAAACTGGCAGACCTGGACATCGCGCTCGGCGAGTGCCGCCGCCACGTGCGATGCATCCGGGCCGCCGTCGGCGAGATCAAAGATTACGATGTTGGTGTGCGGCGGGATGACGTTCGCGACGCCGGCCAAGTCGCCCAGGCGCTCGGCGATTGATGCGGCCAGCGCATGGTCCTCGGCGAGGCGATCGACGTGGTGGTCCAGCGCATAGAGACACATCGCAGCCATGATCCCCGACTGGCGCATCGCACCACCCCAACGCTGCTTGAGCCGCCACGCCTCTGCGATGAACGCCTCTGAGCCGGCGAGCACGGCACCGAATGGCGCACCGAGCCCCTTCGTGAAATCGATCCAGACGCTGTCGACGGCCGCTGTGTGCTCTGCAGCCGGCCTCCCCGATGCGACCGCTGCATTCATCAGACGCGCGCCGTCCATATGGACGCCAAGTCCTGCCGCGCGCGCAGCCGCACCGACCGCTGCGAGCTGTTCGATCGGCCAGACGATGCCGCCTGACACGTTGACCGTCTGTTCGACCGAGACCAGCCGCGAGCGCGGCTCATAGCGGCTGCCGGACCTGAGTGCGGCCGTCACATCGGCGGCTGTGAACGTGCCATCGCTCGTCTCAATCAGGCGCATCATCGTGCCGCTCAGCGCTGCCGGTCCGCCGCCTTCGAACCCGACGATATGGCTTTGCGCCGCGCAGATGATCTCGTCACCCGGCCGGCAGTGGATGTGGATTGCGATCTCATTGCACATCGTGCCGGAGGGCATGTAGACGGCGGCGTCCTTGCCCAGCAGTTCCGCGACCCGCGCTTCGAGCTTTCGCGTCGTTGCATCCTCGCCGCGCTGCTCGTCGCCGACGTCGGCGGTGAACACCGTCTCCAGCATCGCGCGCGAGGGTTTCGTCTGGGTGTCGGAAAAGAAGTTGTGCACGTTCCAGCCTCTGCGCGGTAAACGTTGCGCCAGCTCGTCCGGCGCGATCGTCCGGACCGTTTTGGAGTGCAACACCCATGTCCGGCAATCCCAAGGTTCTGGTTGTGACCGGCGGCAGCCGTGGCATCGGTGCGGCCACCGCGCGGGCCGGCGCCGCAGCCGGCTATGTCGTTGCCGTCAACTATAACAACAGCCGGGCGGCCGCGGAGGCCGTTGTCCGCGAAATCGAGGATCGCGGCGGCCGTGCGGTCGCAATCGAGGCCGACGTCTCAACCGAAGACGGCGCTGCAAAACTCTTTGCCGAAACAGACGCCAAACTCGGGACGCCGACCGCGCTCTTCAACAACGCCGGTATTATTCACGAGAACTGCCTGATCGGAGACGTGGACGCAGCCACCATCGATCGGCTCTGGCGCGTTAATATCACGAGCCAGTTTCTCTGTGCGCGCGAGGCCGTCCGGCGGATGGCGACGGACCGCGGAGGCAGCGGCGGCGCGATCGTCAACATGTCGTCGGCGGCCGCCCGCATT
>JBCBXS010000229.1:0-4633 GCA_039816475.1 Pseudomonadota bacterium
TGCGCGACGCGATCGATGCGCTGCCAGGGCGAAAGCTCTTCTGCAGATGTCGGGCATGCGGCAGCGGCACGCCGAGATAGCGCTGGATGAATGCGCTCATGCGTTGGTCGACCTGAGCGAACAGGTTGCACGCGCCCGGATAGAGCGTGTTGTCGAGATCGAACACCCATGTGTCGACGTGGCCGAACGTGCCCGGCGTGATGGGCCGATTCAGGATCGGTGAGAGGGTCTCGGACGCCATCCGGATCAGGCAGCCCCAGCTTTCGCTTCGCGCCGAAGCATTGTGCCCGCGCCGTGGTCGGTCAGAAGTTCGAGGAGCACGCTGTGCTTCACCGTCCCGTTGATGATGACGACGGCCTCGACACCGGCCTCGACGACGTGCATGCAGCCTTCCATCTTCGGGATCATGCCACCCGAAATCGTACCGTCTTTGATGAGTTCGCGCGCATGAGCGACGGTTAGAAACGGGACGAGCTTGCCCGACTTATCGAGGACGCCCGGCACGTCGGTGAGCAGCAACAGCCGCTTTGCTTTCAGCGCCACGGCCAGCGATGAGGCGAACGTATCGGCGTTGATGTTGAGCGTCTCACCCTCCGGACCGAAGCCCACCGGCGCGACCACCGGGATGAGGTCCGACTGCGAGATGACATCGACGATGTGCGGGTTCACCTTTGTCGGCTCACCCACGTAGCCGATATCGACGGCGCGCATGAGGTTCGATTCCGGATCGGGCAGTTCGCTGATCCGGCGCGCCTGCATCAGGTTGGCGTCCTTCCCGCAGATGCCGACGGCCTTGCCGCCTTGCCGGTTGATCGCAGCCACGATCTCTTTGTTGATCGCCCCGGCAAGGACCATCTCGACGACGTCGACGGTCGGCTTATCGGTGACGCGCAGCCCATGGACGAAGTCCGATTTGATCTCGAGCTTCTTGAGCATCGCTGCAATCTGCGGCCCGCCGCCGTGCACGACGATCGGGTTCGCGCCGGACTGTTTCAGGTAGACGATGTCCTTGGCGAACGCGTCCGACAGTTCGGCGTCGCCCATCGCATTGCCCCCGAACTTCACGACAACGCATTCGCCGTCGTACTGAAGAATGTTCGGCAGGGCCTCAGCGAGGATGCCGGCCTTTTCGGTCGCGGGCACTTTCCCCGCATCGAAAGCAGCGGCGTCAGAGGATGTCGAAGCGTTCGGCTCTCGTGCTGGCATGGTCGCGTCAATTCGGCTCAATCCGCCCGACGTCGGGCTTGGCGGGCTGAGTGTTATCGCGGGCTGCAGGCTTTCGCCATGCCTTCCGCCCATATTGACGCCGCATCCGGGCGTTATCGCCCGCCGATCGCTTGTACCCGGACGATCGCGTGCTTCTGCCCGATGGAGCAGCGCCGTGCACGCGACCGGGGCAGGTAAGGGGCTCGACGGATTTGGACGGCGCACGTACATCCACCGCAATGGCGGTGCCGGAGCCTTCGGCGCAGGGAATTTCGACAGTGGATCAGTCCGTCGGCACGGTCATGCGCGCGTTTGGGCCGTCGCAGCAGCTCGCGGCGACCGTGCATCGCGCCGTCGGTTATGCGACCGCGCAACTGCATCGTGCGCTCACGCTGGAGCATCTCCTCCTTTCGCTGACCGAGGACCCGGACGCAGCCGCAGTCCTGAAGGTCAGCAACGTCGATCTGCAGAAGCTCAAGACGGACGTCGGCGGCTATCTCGGAGCGCTCGACGATCGCATGCCGCCGAACACGCCGAACTATGAGCCGGCGGCCCACGACGATCTCATTCGTATCTTTAAGGTGGCAGCGGCTGCCGCGCGCCAGCGGAACCGTGCGCCGACAGGCGGTCTGATCCTGGCGGCTATCATCGGTGACGGTCAGTCGCCAGCGGCGAACATGTTGAAGGTCCAGGGCCTCACGTTCGATGAAGCGGTGAAGGCGCTGCAGTCGGCCGCATCCGCTGCGCCGCCGACACCGCAGCAACAGCCGCAAGTGGCGCCGGCGCCGCCGCAGCAGCAGTCTCGACCACAGCGGGCCGCAACCGCAGCCCCGCCGCCGCCCGCGCCACCGCGGCAGGCGCCTCCTGCCCAACAGCCACCGGGACGCGTCGCGGCTGCGAACGGCGCCGCCGCAGCGTCCGCCGCTCAGGCGATCGCCCAGCAGGCGTCACCCGCCCCGGTCCATATCGCGCCGGTGCCCTCACCGCCGCCTCCGCCGGCGACCGCGCCTCCGGCTCCCGCACCGCCTACCGCGCCATCGCAGCAAGCGGCACCGGCGCCGGGCGCGACGCACTCGATCCTTGCTGAAGCCCGCGAGCGCGTCGAAGCCAGCCGCGCCAACGGCCGCCTGCCGATTGGTGAGCAGGCCGATCCTCGGCCCGACCCACAGGCCCGACAGCAATCAACCGCTGGACAGCCGGCGATGCGGCCGCAAGCAGGTCCGGCCGCGGCAACCCGCGTCGCGCAGCACGATCCGCGCATGGTCGCTCAGCAGAATGCCGCGCGGACCGGTGAACTTTCAGCGCTTCGACGCGAGGGCAGTCCGAACCCGCCGCCGCAGGCCGCACCTGCAATCCCGACCGCGCGACCGGGCATGCATCCGCATCGGCAACTGCCCCCAAACCGGATCGAGCAGCCGCAACACCTCGTGCCACCGGCTCAGCCAACCCATCCCGGTGAACGGACCGAGCCGCAGTTCGCCCAAACGCCAGCGCCGCAACCCGCGCCCCAACAGCAACGAGCGCCTTCACCGGGTGTGCCAGCACCGGGCTCTCCCGGTGCTATCGTCCCCGGCGCTCAGCATCAGCCACCGCCGACACAACGACCGCAGCCCGCACCGCAACCGCAGGCGAAGGCTCCAGGTCGTGCAGCTCCCGGGGTTCCGCTCGAGCAGGCGCAGTTCGCGCGCGATGGCGAACTGACCCGCGATATCCCGCAGCGCATGCGTCAGGGTGTGTCCGAGCTGATCGAGGTGCGCATCCCGCGCCACGACATCGAGCGCGTCGAGGCAGCCCCGCCCGCCGACCCGCGGACCGGGCGGCGTGATTACACCGTCGCTAAGGCGATGACGCTCCGCCTGCGGTCCGGTGACGGCAGCTTTTATATCGAGAACGACGCGCCCGAGACGCAATGGATCGAGAACCGGCTCGGGTTGCTGACAGACGATTACGTCATCTGGCGCTGGGCCATCACGCCGCGCGATGCCGGCACGCACGCAATCCAGTTGAGTGTCTCGTTGCGGTCTGTGACGTCCGATGGTGCTGCGACCGAGACCGCGCTCCCCGACGAACGCATCGATGTCCGTGTCAGCCGCGACCGCTCGCAGGTGCTGCCCCGGATCGCGGGCTGGATCATCGCAATGGCGCTCGGCGGCGCCGCCGTTCTGTTCGGCGCGGACGCACTGACGTGGGCGAGCCGCTACGTGGTGAGCCTGCTCGGTTAGCAGTGGGGCGACCTTCGGCCGATGCTCTAGAAACTGTCGAACTCGAGGAGAGAGGCTTCTGCCATCGCGGCGCGAAGTTCGGCGATGCCGATGCCCTTTTCCGATGACGTTGCGATCACGATGGGAAACGCTGCGCCGCGCTTTCGGATCGCATCTTCGGCAGCAGCGACCGCGTGCGGGATCGCATGCGGCTTGAGCTTGTCGATTTTCGTGAGAACGACCTGATAGATCGCCGCGGCTTCGTCGAGCAGGTCCATGATCGTCCCGTCGACCGGCTTGATTCCGTGGCGCGCGTCGATCAGCAGGAACACACGGCGCAGCGTCGGTCGACCGCGGAGGTAGTCTTTGACGAGCGCCGTCCACGCATCGACCTTCGCTTTCGGTGCGCGCGCGAAGCCGTAGCCCGGCATGTCGACGAGCGTCAGCGGTAGATCGGTTGTGAAGAAGTTGAGTTCCTGCGTGCGGCCTGGCGTGTTCGACGTGCGCGCGAGACCTCCCTGGCGGACCAGCGCATTGATCAGGCTCGACTTGCCGACGTTCGATCGGCCGGCCATCGCGATCTCGGAGTGGTCGGGCGGCGGCAACCAATCGAGGCTCGGCACGCCGCGCACGAACGTCCATGGCCGTTCGAACAGCCGCGTGCCCGCCGCAACCGCCGCCGGGTCTATCTCGGGCAGGAATGGCGTCTCGGGCATCGGCCTTCACGGGGGCTCGCGCGGGAGATGACGGGCAGCCGCGCGCTATCCGCCTTTCTTGCGCACCTTGGAGGATAGGTCGCCGCTTGCCTTTTTCGCGGCAGCCCCGGTCTTCTTGATGTTGTCGAGCAAGTGCACCTCGACGCCCTGGCGCTTCATGATGAAGTACTGTTGGCCGAGTGACAGCACGTTGTTCCAGGCCCAGTAGATGACCAGGCCGGCCGGGAACGAGGCGAGCAGGAACGTGAAGATGACGGGCATCCAGTTGAAGATTGCCTGCTGCATCGGGTCAGGCTGCTGCGGGTTCAACTGCATCTGCAGCCACATCGTAATGCCCATGATGAGCGGCCAGATGCCGACATCCGGGAACCAGTCGGGCATCGTGTAGGGCAGCAACCCGAACAGGTTGAAGATCGACGTCGGATCGGGGGCCGAGAGGTCCTGGATCCAACCGACGAATGGCGCGTGCCGCATGTCGATCGAGATGAAGAGGACTTTGTAGAGCGCGAA
>JBCBXS010000022.1:0-16075 GCA_039816475.1 Pseudomonadota bacterium
GTTTGTTGATGCCCCCCTGACCGCCAATGCAGCTGTCGCGCTGACGTCGGATCAGGCGCACTATCTGCGCAACGTGCTTCGCGCCGGAGCCGGTGACCGCCTGCTGCATTGGCGGTCAGGGGGGCATCAACAAACAGACGTTGCGCGCGAAGATCGCGGATCGCCATGGCGGCACATCTCCTTTGCAGCTACGAGTGGCGACGGGCTGAGGCGATCCGCGACATGGTCAAACTGAAGCCGGGTTCGCTGTCTACCTCACAGTGCCGCGAGATGGTCCCGGCCACTTGGATCGCACGTCTCAGACACCGGCGGGTGGACCGTCAACTGATTAAGGGCCGATGATGACTGCCGAGACTGGAAAGCCCGTCACACCGGATGTCATCGTCCCGGACGCTGCGTCGGATAACTGGGTCGACACCTACGCACCCGACGGCGCCAAGCCCTATCTCCGTCTGATGCGGGCCGATCGTCCGATCGGGACGTGGCTGCTACTGTTTCCATGCCTCTGGTCGCAGGCGCTCGCACACCTGAGCGTCGGCGAGGCGTCCTTCAACGTTTGGTTCGCGATCCTTTTCGCGATCGGTGCGTTCGTGATGCGCGGCGCCGGGTGCACGTGGAACGACATTGTTGACCGTGACTACGACAGCCAGGTTGAGCGCACCGCGCACCGGCCGATCCCGTCGGGACAGGTCACCGTTCTTGCCGCCCTGGTCTTTGCCGTCGTCCTTTCGCTGATCGGGTTCCTGGTTCTCATCCAGTTCAACTGGTTCACGATCCTCGTCGGCATCGGATCGCTCGCCGTCGTCGCCGCATACCCGTTTGCGAAACGCTTCACGTATTGGCCACAGGTCGTCCTCGGTCTCGCGTTCAACTGGGGCGCGCTGGTCGGATGGACGGCGGTTACAGGCAGCCTATCCCTGACGCCCCTCGTCTTCTATATCGGCTGCCTTATGTGGACGGTCGCCTACGACACCATCTACGCCCACCAGGATGCGGACGACGACGCGATGATCGGGCTCAAGTCGACGGCAATCAAGTTCGGGCAATACTCTCAACCGGCCGTGATGGCGCTCTATTGTGCCGCGCTGATCCTTTGGGCGATCGCACTTGCCATGGCAGGCGTCGTCGGGCCGGCCTATCTCGCGCTCGCCGTCGCCGCCGGGCATTTCGTGTGGCAGGCAATGACGCTCGATACCTCCAGCGCGGAAAACTGCCTCATGCGGTTTAAGTCCAACCAATGGGTTGGCTGGATCCTGTTTGTCGGGCTTCTTGCTGAGATCGTCGTTATCGGGCTCTGAGTTTTTCCGACCCGCCCTTGTCAGCCGATGCGCACTCGGGCAGACCGGCGATACAGCCCAATGCCGTGAATTGCGTGCCGCGAACAGCCACCCCCAAAGCGCCATTCGCGCCGCTTCCTGCCGACGAGGTCAGAGACCGATGAGCCAGACATCAAAAGCCAATGACGAGCCACAGCAGCTCCTGCATCTCGTGTTCGGCGGACAACTGACGGATCTCGACGGGATCGAGTTCCGCGACCTCGAGAAGCTCGACGTCGTCGGCATCTATCCGAATTATGCGGCCGCTGAGGTCGCCTGGCGCGACGCGGCCCAGCGCACCGTCGATAGCGCAGAGACACGATACTTCATCGTCCATCTCCATCGCCTTCTCGACCCGGACCACGATCCCAAACCCGATCAATGACACCTGGCCCCGCCGCCAACTTCGATCTGGTCGTTCGCTATCTGAGAGAATGGGTCTTCCCACGATGGCGGTCGCTTGCCGCCGTGCTGCTTGTCACCGCGGGCCTCGCTGCAGCGACCGGCGGGTATCCGCTCATCATCAAGGTGTCGTTCGACTCGCTCCTGAAGGGTGACGACAGCGTCCTTGTTCTCGTGCTGCTCGCGGTTGTGCTGATCACCGCCTGCCGCAGCACGCTGATGTATTTCCAGAACATCCTGAGCCAGCAGTTCATCGGCCGGATCGCGATCGACCTGCAGAAGCTGACCCTGCGCCGGCTTGTCGGTCTTGACTACGCACGGCTGACCGCTGAAGCGCCGGGACAGTCTCTCTCCCGCGTCACCAACGATGTCGGCTTCATCGCCAACGCGTCATCGGCGGCGCTCAATTCCGCCCTCAAGGATACACTCTCGGTCGCAGTCCTCGTCGGCACGATGTTCTATCTCGACTGGGTGATGTCGCTGGTCGTCCTCTGCATCTACCCGTTGGCGGCATGGCCGATCATCAAACTAAGCGAGCGGCTTCGCACCGTCGCGCGGCGGACGCAAAGCCAGCTTGGTAACCTGACCTCGCTGCTCACGCAGATCTTCACGGCACCGCGCCTCATCAAGGCGTACCGGCTCGAGGACTACGTCGGCCGGAATGCGTCGGGCCAGTTCGAGGAAAGCTTCAAGCTGCAGATGAAGGCGCTGCGCACGCGTGCTCGGATCGATCCGATGCTGGAGGCGCTCGGTGGCGTCGCGGTGGCCGGTGTGATCGGGTTGGCCTACTGGCGGATCAGCGGTGGCAGTTCGACCGTCGGCGACTTCATGGGGTTTGTCAGTGCGCTCCTGATGGCGGCCCAGCCGATCCGCGGGCTTGGCTCGCTCGCAGGTCGCATTCAGGAAGGGCTCGTGGCCGCCAGCCGCGTCTACGGCATCCTCGATGCGACGCCTGCAACCGTCGAACGGCCGAACGCGGCACCGCTGAATGTGACGAACGGCGCGCTGCGCTTCAACAACGTCGTCTTTCGCTATCCCGGCAATGCGGAGCCTGCCCTTCGAGGTCTTTCGCTCGAGATCGCGCCCGGCACGACCGTCGCGCTCGTCGGCCAGTCCGGCGGCGGCAAGTCGACGCTCATCAACCTGCTCCCACGGCTTTACGATGTGAGCGAGGGCCAGATCCTGATCGACGGACAGGACATCCAATCTGTCACCATCGACAGTCTGCGGGATGCGATTGCATTCGTTTCGCAGGACGTTGCGCTGTTCGACGATACAATCTCGGAGAACATCCGCCTCGGCAGGCTGACCGCGACCGACGCAGAGGTCGAGGCGGCCGCCCGAATGGCAGCGGCACACGACTTTATTTCCGAGCAACCGAACGGCTATCAGACTGTCGCAGGCAATGACGGCATCCGGCTCTCCGGCGGCCAGCGTCAGCGGATTGCGCTTGCCCGCGCGATCCTCCGCGATGCGCCGATTTTGTTGCTCGATGAGGCAACGAGCGCGCTCGATGCGGTGTCAGAGCGAAACGTGCAAGACGCACTCGGCCGGTTTGCAAAGGACCGGACGACGCTTGTAATCGCGCACCGGCTTTCGACCGTTCAGGCGGCGGACTGCATCTGCGTGCTGCAGGATGGTAAACTAATCGAGCAGGGCAAACACGACGAGCTAATGCGGGCGAACGGCGCCTACGCCATGCTCTACCGCACGCAATTCGCGAAGGCGTTGAAGTCAAGCGACGCCACCGTTCTCGAAAACCCCGACATGGTCGCTCCCGAAGACGTCACGTCGTAGTCCCGCACCGCTGGAGCTCGAGGCTCAGTCAGCCGCCGCTACTCGCGGCGGAGGAGCGTATCGACGAGACGGTCGGCCCATGAGTTCGACTGGAACTCTTCCACGAGCGCCTGCGGGTCGTAGACCTGTTCGACCCAATCGAAGAATGCGATCGGTGCCTTGGCGTTATCGGCGACATAACGATCGAAGAACGCATCGAGGATGCCCGTCTGCGCCTGGCGGATGTGACCGAAACGCAGAGACAACTGCTTGCGCGCTTCCTCGATCGGCTGCCCGGCACGAACGTGCATATAGAGCACGCTCATCAAACCGGCCCGATCGGCGCCCGACTTGCAGTGCAGCAGCATCGGATACTGGATGTCGTGGAGAAGGCGCCGCGCACCTTCAATCTCGGACTTGCTCGGTGCTGCCCGCGACCTCAGCGTGAAATTGACAAGCTCGACGCCGTGTCGCTTGCAGGCCCGCTCCTCAAGCCAATAGGCCCCGCAGCGGCGTGCGCCTCTTAGGTTGACGATCGTTTTTAACCCGCGGTTTGCGAGCCGTCCGATCTGTCCCGGCGTCGGCTGAGCCGCGCGTTGTGCGTCCGCATCCAGCCGATGGCGGTTGAGGTAGGCCACGCGGAAGATGCCATGATCGACGAAGAGCATATCGGCGCGCAGACCGATCGGCCCCAACCAGCCGCGCAGCCAGTCAGGCGTCCGCGCCACAAGCGTGTCGCGGCCCGTCCGGGTCATGCGCGTCAGCGCGCGGCTTGCAAATTTTCGATAGGTCAAACCAGTCGCAAGTCGTTCGCGTGGGCTCACCCGCAGTCGGGGCGGGCTTTGTGGGATCGTCATACAGCGCTTCGCACCGTGCAACACGCAGAGATTGTGGTTTTTGGGCGAACGGCGCTGCTTGGGTGCGACAATCCATGTTATGGGGATATTCGCCACCGCGCACCGTGGCCACTTGTTCTCAGAACCGCTTGAACTCCCACGGGAATTCTCCGCACACCCATGACGTCCACTTCGGCCAGGCCAGACCGGATGCGCGAGTTGAGCGGGGCGGCGCTCGCCCGTTACATCCGGTTTGTTCGGCGCACGTCGCGATTGGTTGTGGAACCGGAGGACGGAGTCGCGCGCTTCGTTGCCGAAACCCCACAGATTATCGCGATGTGGCACGGGCAATTCCTGATGATCCCGGCGATCAACCCGTCGGATCAGGTGACAACGGCTGCAATGGTCGCCCGCCATGGGGACGGCGATCTGATCGGCCACGCACTCGCCGGCTTCGATATGCCGATGATCCGCGGCGCCGGTGCCGGCGGGCGTCAGAAAGATCGCGGCGGGAAGGCGGCAGCCGTCGCAGCCATCCGCGCACTCCGCGACGGCACCAACGTCGCGATGACCGCGGACGTCCCGCCAAGCGAGCCGCGGAAGGCGGGTCCGGGCATTGTTCTGCTCGCCAAACATTCGGGCCGGCCGATTGTGCCGATCGCGATTGCATCGCGCCGCTTCTTCGCATTCGAGAGCTGGTCGCGCATGACGCTGAACCTTCCGTTCTCGAAGCTCGCGCTCGTTGTCGGAACACCAATCTCCGTCCGTTCGGACGTGACGGCCGACGACGTGGACACCATCCGCCAGCAGGTCGAAGACGAGCTTAATCGCGTGACAGCCCGCGCCTACGAGCTGTCCGGCGGCAATCCACTGAAGGCGACACCGGCCTCGGCGTTGCCCGGGGACGCGCCGCCCTTGCCGATGGGATATCGTCTCGCGACCTACCGCGGCCTCACGCGGCTTGCCTCGCCCGCCGTGCCGCTGTTCCTGCGCCGGCGTCAGCGCCGCGGCAAGGAAGACCCGAAGCGCCAGGGCGAGCGGCTGGGCTATGCCTCGCAGCCCCGCCCAACAGGGCGCCTCGTGTGGTTCCACGCAGCCAGCATCGGCGAGACCAACGCGGTCATGCCGGTCATCGAGGAACTGCTCACGCGGCGCCCTTCACTCAACGTCGTGCTGACAACCGGCACAATCACATCCTCGGAGATCGTGAAAGAACGCCTGCCGGAGCGCGCGATCCATCAGCTCCTGCCCGTCGACACACCGGGCAACCTGCGGCGCTTTCTGGCGCACTGGCAGCCGGACGCAGCCGTCCTGACCGAATCCGACCTCTGGCCGAACATGCTCGTCGAGACCGCTAAGCAGCGCGTCCCGATCCTGCTCAGCAATGCGCGGATCTCGCAGCGTTCGTTTCGCCGCTGGCGGAAGGCGCGCGGTCTTGCAGCCGAGCTCTTCAGCCGCTTGCGCATCGTGATGGCGCAGGACGAGACGCTCGCCAAACGCTTCCGAACGCTCGGGGCGCGCGACGTCCGCGTATTCGGCAATCTCAAGATCGACACCCCGCCGCAGCCGATTGATCAGGCAGCGAACGCACGCCTCACCATGGCGCTCGGCGACCGCCCGGTCCTGGTCGCCGCCAGCACGCACGACGGCGAAGAAGCCGCCGTGATCGCAGCGCATCAGTCGCTCAGCCGCGATCTTGATGACCTCATCACGATCATCGTCCCGAGGCATCCGGAACGCGGCGACGCGGTTGGCGCGGCTCTGCGCGATGCCGGTGTAACGTTTGCCCGCCGCAGCCGGGCCGAACTCCCGTCACAGGCGCACGGCGTGTACCTCGCAGACACCATCGGCGAACTCGGCCTCTTCTTCGCTTGCGCGAACGCTGCCTTCATCGGCGGCTCGCTGATCCCGCATGGCGGGCAGAACCCCATCGAAGCCGTTCGCGCGCACTGCCCGGTGATAACCGGACCGCACTTTGCGAACTTCACGGAGACCTACCGCGCGCTCATCGCCGAGGGCGGCGCACGCATTGTCGACGATGCCGACGCGTTGACGGAGGCCGCTCGCGCGCTGCTGACCGACCCGGCCGCGTCAGGCGCCGCCCGTGAGGCCGGGCAACGTGCGCTCGAAACGCTTGGCGGCGCGCTCAGAAAGACGGTCGACGCGATCGTCGAAGTGCTGCCCGAAGAAGACGATGGGACGAAGGGGGCCGAAGGAGCGCTGAAGCGTGCCTCTTGATGAGCCGCGCTGGTGGTATCGTGATCGCCGTGAGATCCCAACTTGGGCACACGCGCTTCGCCCGGTTGCGACCCTCTATGGCAACGCCACCGCAAGGCGCATGCAGGCCGCGAAGGCGCACGCCCACGTGCCCGTGATCTGTGTCGGAAACCTGACCGCCGGCGGCTCTGGCAAGACGCCACTCGTCCGACACCTTGTCTCACAGCTTTGCCAGCGCGGTGCGCGGCCAGCCGTCCTGACCCGCGGGCATGGCGGGCGGCTTCCGGGTCCCGTCGCGGTCGCAGAAACGCATACAGCCGCCGACGTCGGCGATGAGCCAAAGCTGATCGCCGAGGACGACATCCCGGTGATCGTCGCGCGTCGTCGCGATCTCGGTGCCGCGTTCATCGCCCGCGTATTTCCAGACGTCGATGTGATCGTCATGGACGATGGTTTGCAGAACCGGCATCTCGCGTTCGATCTCGGGCTTGCGGCGATCAACCCGACACGCGCGATCGGCAACGGCGAAGTCATCCCGCTCGGCCCGCTTCGCGCGCCGGTTGACGTGCAACGCGCGCGCGTCGACGCGATCGTCATCACCGGCCGCCGCGATCCGACGATCGACTGGCGCTGCCTCGATGCCCTTGAACCGGGACCGGGCCGCCCGCTGCTGGAGGCCGGCGTTCGCGCAAGCAACGCCGAACAGTTCGCGGGCAAGCGCGTTTTTGCATTTGCCGGCATCGCGAACCCCGAACGGTTTTTTACGCTGCTCGATGCGCTCAACGCAGACGTGGTCGGCAGCCGCACATTCGCCGATCATGCGATGCTCTCAGATGCAGACGTTGATGAGCTTATCGCGGACGCCCGGACGTCCGGTGCGATGCTCGCGACGACTGAAAAAGATCTCGCGCGGCTTGATCCGTCGCGGCCCTCGCATGCGCGGCTCGCCGGTATGACAACGGCGCTCGCGATCTGGCTGACGTTCGAACCGCGCGAACGCGATGCGCTCGATGTCCTGCTCGATCGGGTTTTGAAGCGCGGCTAAGGGCGATCGGGAAGTCAGCGGTCGTCGGGGCGAACCGTTAGTCTTCCCGACCAGCCTTCCGGTCCCGCAATTCTTTGTAGCGCGCAAACGAGATCGCAGCCGTCGCGTACGGCTCCTGTAGATCGACACTCCAGTAGCGAAGCTCGTCGACCGGGATCTGCTGGCCGGTCACGGCACAGCGGACAAAGTCGCCCGGCGACAGTACCTGAAACTCACCGTCCTGGTAGCGGATGCGCGCCTCTCCCTTGAGGCCGAACAGCCTGTCGATCCGGTTCATCACGTGTCAAACATCCGGGTGATCGGGAGTGCGGCGCGAGCAGCTCTTGGCGGCCGTAACCACAGCCATGGCGCAGAGCTGGTTCGCGCGCCGTTGCGGACCGCTGACATCGGGTATCCACGCGAAATCGTCAAGTCAGAGGCGGCTCCAGGCCTAGAAGAGCGAGCCCTGCTTGTTGCGGGTCGCCCTTGCCTCCCGCGCTGACCGCTCCTTAACGCCGGAGCGTTGCGGCGCGCGAGCAGCTTGCCCGTCAGATCGCGACTTGGACTGCTGCGGCTCCGTTTTCGGCTTCGTGCGCTGCGGCGGTGCAGCATCGCCGTCGCCGGTCGCAACAGAGCCCGCTCCGTCCGTGATGGTTGCTGATCGTCGCCCGTCACCGAACTGAAGTTCCACACCGGCCCCGGCATCGAGCACATCTGCTGAACGGACCATCGCGCCCGCATCGTCACGGACGATCGCAAAACCGCGCGCCAGCACGGACTGGTAGCTGAGCGTCGCAAGCAACTTCGACGCGTTCTCAAGCCTCCGCCGCTTCATGACGAGACCGGTATCCGAGGCCCGCGAGAGGCGGACGCCAAAACCGCCGACGGCGTCGCGATGCTGACGGATGCGGGCGACCAGCAAGCGCGGATCCATCCGTGATGTGGCTCGCGTCAGCCGCTTTTCGTGGGCCGCAGTGTTGGCGATCAACGCGCGCGGCAAACGCTGGTCCACAGCGTCGAACCGCTGGCGCGGCAACGTCAGAATATCCTGAAGCCTCGGCAATCCGCGGGCGGCCGCCGTTAGTTGCGACCGTGCGAGTTCGTGCCGCTTGCGTGTTGCACCGCGCAGCCGCAAACCGAACCCGTCGAGCTGCTCGATGAGGTCACTGTACTTCGGCACCGACCACTCGGCAGCCTTCGTCGGAGTCGGCGCCCGCGCGTCCGCAACCAGATCGATCAACGTCCAGTCGGTCTCATGGCCAACCGCGGAAATCAGCGGGATCTCACTTTCGGCAGCGGCGCGGACGACGACCTCTTCGTTGAAGCCCCAGAGGTCTTCGAGGCTTCCACCGCCGCGCGCGACGATGATGAGATCGGGCCGCGGCACGGCGGATTGGGCATCCAGCGGCCCGCTTGCCGCGGCGTTGAACCCGCGAATGCCGGCTGCCACCTCCGCGGCCGATGTCTCCCCCTGCACGCGGACAGGCCAAACGACGACATGCGCCGGAAAGCGTTCGGTAAAGCCCGCGAGCATATCGCGGATTACGGCGCCCGTCGGAGACGTCACAATGCCGATGACGCGCGGTAGAAACGGGATCGGCTTCTTGCGCGCGTCGTCGAACAAGCCCTCGGCTGCGAACTTGCGCTTGCGTTCTTCCAGCAGTGCCATCAGCGCGCCGACACCCGCCGGCTCCAACGCCTCGACGACGATCTGATACTTCGATGCGTTGGGATAGGACGTGATCTTGCCGTGGGCGATCACTTCCATGCCCTCTTCCGGCCGGATCTTCAGCTTCGAAAAGACCCCGCGCCAGATGACGGCATCGAGCTTTGCGCGCTCGTCCTTGATGCCGAAGTAGCAATGCCCCGACGCATGTGGCCCGCGATACCCGGAGATTTCACCGCGCAGGCGCACATAGCCGAAGCCGTCTTCGAGCGTCCGCTTGATCGCCTGCGAAAGCTCGCTCACGGAATATTCGGCGACGTTGACGCTCCCTTGCGTCGGATCGCGCTTTTCTGCCACTGCTCAATCCTGCCGATAACTGCTCGAAGCTGTGTCCTCTAACACAGACCGCGGCGGAAGTCGGGGCGGCGCGGGCACCGCCTGTGCATGGGGATAATGGGGCTTGATGCCACGATGAACGTCTTGCTGATTGGTGGCGGCGGCCGGGAACATGCACTTGCGTGGGCGCTTGCCCGCGGTGACCGCTGCAGCAAGCTGTTTGCTGCGCCCGGAAATCCCGGGATCGGCGAAATCGCCACGTGTGTTTCGCTGAACCCGAGCGACCACGCAGCCGTCGCCGCTTTCTGCAGCGACACTGGCATCGACCTCGTTGTGATCGGACCGGAAGCGCCGCTGGTGGCAGGCCTCGCCGATGATCTTCGCGCAGCCGACATCGCCGTCTTCGGGCCAAGCAAAGCCGCAGCCGCGCTCGAGGGATCAAAGGGGTTTACGAAGGACTTCTGCGCCGAGTTCGGGGTCCCGACAGCCGCCTATCGCAGGTTCTCCGATCAGACTGCTGCGCTCGATTACCTCGCAGACGTCACGCTCCCGATTGTCATCAAGGCCGATGGTCTGGCCGCCGGCAAAGGCGTCATCATCGCCGAGACGCTGGAAGCTGCCCGCTCAGCCGTCGAAGATTGCTTTGGCGGGCGCTTCGGTGAGGCCGGCGCGGAGGTGGTCATCGAAGCGTTTCTCGAAGGCGAGGAGGCGAGCTTCTTCGCGCTGACCGACGGCACGTCGATTGTGGCGATGCCAACGGCGCAGGATCACAAACGCGTCGGCGACGGCGACACCGGGCCGAACACGGGCGGCATGGGCGCCTACTCGCCGGCACCGGTCATGACCGAGGCGTTGATCGATGAGACCATGGAGCGGATCATCGCGCCAACCGTGCGCGGGATGGCCGTGCGCGGCACGCCGTTCCAGGGCGTGCTTTACGCAGGCCTGATGATCACCGACGCGGGCCCGCAGCTCATCGAATACAACGTCCGCTTCGGCGATCCCGAGTGTCAGGTGCTGATGATGCGGCTGCAGTCCGACATCACTGATGCGCTCTACGCCACCGCAACGGGCGGGTTGGACGCGCTCGAACTCAAATGGCGCGATGAACCGGCGCTCACCGTCGTTATGGCGGCAGAGGGCTATCCCGGGACGCCCGCGAAAGGCGGCGAGATCGATCTTTCCGGCATCGGTGGCGATGACGACGTGGTCGTCTTTCACGCCGGAACAGCAGAGAGCGATGGCAGGCTTGTGGCGAACGGCGGGCGCGTCCTCGCGGTAACCGCTCGAGGGCACTCGTTCTCAGACGTTCAGGCGAAGGCCTATAGCGCTGCCGCTGACGTCAGATGGGACGACGGGTTTTACCGACGCGACATCGGTTATCGCGCAATCGAACGCGAACGCCGCGATGATTGAAGCCGCTGCCAAACCCTACGCCGAACAGGCAGCGGCGATCGGCGGCTTCGATGATTTTCGTGATGAGGTTGTCGTTTCCGATGGCGTCCGGATCGCCTGCCGCATCGGCGGCTCCGGCCCGGCGCTCGTCTGCCTCCACGGCTACCCCGAAACGCACCTGATGTGGCACCGCGTGGCGGGTCCGTTGTCCGAACACTTCACGGTCATCGCTCCGGACCTTCGCGGCTACGGCGCAAGCGACTGCCCGCCGGATGACGACGACCACACGGTGTACGCAAAGCGGGCAATGGCGCGCGATGTGATCGCAACTCTCGACCATCTCGGCTTCGCGGAAGCAGCCGTCGTCGGTCACGATCGCGGGGCCAGGGTTGCCTACCGCCTTGCGATCGACTGGCCGGAGCGGGTGACGCGCCTCAGCGTGCTCGACGTGATTCCGACCAGCGAGGTGTGGGATCACATGACGCGGGCGTCGGCCGTCCGGCTTTACCACTGGACGCTGCTTGCGCAGCCGGTGCCGCTGCCTGAAGATCTGCTTGCCTCGGACCCCGATACGTGGATCGCAAACCGCTTCCGCCGCGGCGCGCCTGACCTGCCGGATTGGCTCGAGGCCGATGTCCTTTCAGCCTACCAGGCCGCGTTTCGCGATCCCGCGCGCCGGAGCGCCAGCTGCGCCGACTATCGCGCCGGCGCGACGATCGATGTCATCCACGATCGTGCGGACCTCTCCGCCGGGCGGCGGGTTCAATGCCCTCTGCAGGCGATCTGGGGCAGTCGCGGAAACCTGCAGGATATCGACGATCCGCTCGCCGTCTGGGACCCGTGGTCGAAACTGCCGGTGGTTGGAACGTCCATCGCATCCGGCCATTTTCTCGCTGAAGAGGCACCGCAAGCTCTGCTCGAGCATTTGCTGCTGTTCCTTCGAGAGGCATGACCGATGGCGAAGGAGATCGCGAAGCTGCCGCCGTCCAAGATGCCGGCACTGGAGCCGCAACGTGTCGACGCCAAGATCGGCCTCGCGCTTGGTGGCGGCGGCGCGCGCGGGCTCGCCCACATTGCGGTTCTCGAGGCGCTTGAAGAGCTCGACCTTCGCCCGTCGGTGATCGCCGGCACATCGATCGGCGCAATCTACGGAGCGGCAGCTGCAAGCGGCATGAGCGCGGCGCAGATCCGCGCGTTCACAGAAGCGACGCTCGTGGACCGGTTCGGCCTCGTCCGCCAGCTGTTCTCGGCCAGGTCTGAACCGCGCCGCATGGCCTTCAACTTCTTCCCCGTTCGATCTGCGTTTCTCAGACCCCAGTCGGTCGTCGATCTCGTCCTACCATCGACCGTCGCGGCGACGTTCGACCAGACCAAGGTCCAGTTGAAGATCGTCGCAACAGACATCAACACGACCGAAAGCGTCGTGATCGATAGCGGCGAGATCTCAACCGCTGTAGCAGCCAGCATCGCCATCCCCGTCGTGTTCTCGCCCGTCGAGCGTCAGGGGCGTCTGTTACTGGACGGCGGGCTGACGAACCCCTGCCCGTACGACCTGCTGAGCGAGGACTGCGATGTCGTTATCGCCATCGACGTCAGCGGTGGGACGGTGCCAAAGTCAGACGATCAGGATCCGACTGCAGTCGAAGTCATCGTCCAGACCTCACAGATCATGCAGAAGGCGATCACGCGGGAGCGTTTGCGGTTCAGCGCGCCGGATGTCTACATCGACGTAACGCTCGACCACTTCAACGCGCTGGAATTCCACCGCGCGAACGAAATCCTCGAGGCGTGCGAGCCTGTGAAAGCCGAACTGAAGGCGCGGCTCGGGCGCATCCTGACAGCCCAGACGGTATGAGCATCACGCCGTCCGTGCTCTGCGCCCGATCCCGTTTCGGCTAACCGCGTCGCTCGGCGAAGAACGCCTGCAACAGCGCCCGCGCTTGGCTGTCGCCGAGCCCCGGATACACCTCCGGCGCGTGATGGCAGGTCGGCTGCGAAAAGAACCGCGGACCGTTCTCGACCGCGCCCATCTTCGGGTCGGGCGCGCCGAAATAGAGGCGCCTGATCCGGGCGAACGAAATCGCAGCGGCACAAAGCGCGCACGGCTCGAGGGTGACGTAGAGATCGCACTCCGGCAGGCGCTCCGATCCGAGCTTCGCTGCTGCCGCGCGGATCACCAGGACTTCGGCATGCGCCGTCACATCGGACAAGGCGCGCGTGCGATTGCCGTCAGCGGCCAGAACCCCGCCGTCCGGACCAACGATCACGGCGCCCACCGGAACCTCACCGCGGCCTGCGGCTGCGCGCGCCTCAGCGAGCGCCGTTTCCATGTAGCTTGGACGCGACATCGGTGGCATATCCTCGGCGCGGCGCAACCGCCGCTTGTCCCCGTATCTAACCGCAAAGCACGCAGTCGCACATGGCGAAGGCTCCGCCCCGCAAACCGAAGGCCGTTTCCGGGCGCCGGACGTCGCGCGATGACCGCGAGGCACGTGCGCCGCGACCAGGGCAGCCCAAGCCGAAGGCTGGCCGGAAGCCGAAGGCTGGCACGAAGACGATAGTCGGGGCGAAGCGGGACGGCGGGGCTGCAAACCGCGCGCGAGCACCGTCCAACTGGTCGACGACGCAATCGCGTGCGCGGACACCCCCATCCGGCCCAGCGTCGGAAATGCGGATCGCGAAGGCGATGGCACAGGCCGGGCTCTGTTCGCGACGCGATGCCGAACGCTGGATCAGCGAAGGACGGGTCAAACTTAACGGGCGTGTGCTCGAGACCGCAGCCCAAGTCGTCGGGCCGAGCGACAAGATCGAAGTCGACGGCGCGCCGCTTCCTCTCCGCGAGCCGGCACGGCTGTGGCGCTACCACAAGCCGAAGGGACAGGTGACCACGCATCGCGATCCGGATGGGCGACCCACAGTGTTCGATGCGCTGCCAAAGCAACTGCCTCGTGTGATCTCGGTCGGCCGCCTCGACTACAACACTGAAGGGCTCTTGCTGCTGACCAACGATGGCGGCCTCGCGCGTCATCTCGAGCTGCCCGCAACCGGATGGCTCCGCCGCTACCGGGTGCGTGCGTTCGGCGACATCACGCAGGAGCGCCTCAATCAGCTTTCCGACGGCGTTGTGATCGAAGGCGTGCAGTACGGGCCAATCGAGGCGACGCGTGACAGCGCGCAGGGCGGCAACGTCTGGCTGACGATCGGCATCCGCGAAGGCAAGAACCGCGAGGTCCGCAAGGTCCTCGAAAGCCTCGGGCTGAAGGTGAACCGGCTGATCCGTGTTTCGTTCGGCCCGTTCCGTCTGATGGACTTGAAACCCGGGAATGTCGCGAGTGTCCGCAGCCGCGTGCTCGCCGATCAGCTGGGTGCGGAGGCCGCCGCCAAGCTCGGTCTCGGTGGCGACGACACCGACGACGATCGCGAAGCAAGTGCTCCGCCAGCCAAGCGTCGCAAGCCGGCGAAGACCGCGCACAAGCCGGACGATGAACTCAAAAAGCCGGAGCGGGGCAAGCGCCCTTCACCGCCGCGCGACAGCACGCGACCGAAGCCCGCCAGGCCCACGCGTCGCAGCCGTACATGAGGATCGTCTCGGGCCGTTTGCGCGGGCGGCGGCTCGGCCCCGTCGCCTCAGGAACGCGGCCGACGTCAGACCGCGTGCGCGAGGCGATCTTCAACATCCTCGCGAACGGCCTTGAAGAGGACCCGGTTGCGGACGGCCACGTGCTAGATCTCTTCGCAGGCTCCGGCGCACTTGGGCTCGAAGCGTTCTCCCGCGGCGCAAGCTCGGTCACGTTCGTTGAGAAGGATGCGGTCGCCGTCCGTACACTGCGCCGGACGATTTCGGAGTTCGGGATCGGCGAGGCGTGCACCGTTGTTCAGCAGGACGCGGCAAAGTTTCGGCCGCCGGCTGATGCGGCGCCGATCTCACTCATCTTGCTCGACCCGCCCTACCGGAAAGGGCTCGGCGCAGGCACGTTGCAGATGCTCGCCGTAAACACGGCTGTCAGCGCGGACGCGATCGCCGTTCTCGAAGAGGCAAAGGGCGCAGTGAAGCAGGCCCCAGCAGGTTGGGTCATTCTCCAGTCGCGCGTCTACGGCACCACCGAGATCACATTCCTGAAGCGCGCGCCGCACGCCGCGAAAGAGGCACAGCAGGCGACATGACGGGCGCGTCGGCACACGGCAACGGTTGGGCGGACGCCGCGAAGTTCGTCGTCTGCATCGCGATCCTCAGTATCGTCTACGAGTACGCGACGGACCGTGGCATCCACGTCGTCGCGTTCATTCTGCTCTCGATGACATTCGCCGGATTAGCGCTGATCGTCCTGACCGGCCGGCACGCGCAGACCGTCGAAATTCTGAAGACGCCGCTCACGTGGTGGCTCGGCGCAGCCTTCATCTTCCTTGAGGGCGGCTATTACGCGATGCTCACGACCATGCCGCCAGCGGAGGCAAGCCTCGTCTTGCGGCTCGCGTTGCCTGTTTCGCTGATCGTTGCAGCGGCGCTGTTCAGTCGCCGGCTGACCGCCGTGACGGCGATTGGCGGCGTTGTGACCGTCGCCGGCGTGGTCTGGCTCTTGAGCGGCTTTGAAGAGGCAGCGGTCTGGCCGGGGCTGATCTTCGGCGCGCTCGCCGTCGGCGCACTGACGACGCGGACGTTCCTCGCAGAGCGCCACCCGCACAACCGCGCGGCAACAACCATCGAGGCGAAGCTTCGTGTCACGGGCGTCCTAATCAGCGCGATGTGCGTTGCGCTATGGGGCGGGACGTTGGGACTGATGGCGCTGCAGGCCGCCGGTTGGGTCGATGTTGGTTCGGCGCTGCCAGCACCGTCCGCGTTCCTCGATGCCGAAACAATCCCGCTTGCCGCCGGCTTCGGCGCGGCCGTGTTCACCGCGCTCAATTATTTCCAGTTCCGCGCGGTCGTCGCCCTCGGCTCGGAACGGTTTCTAGCGGTAACGGCCCTGCTACCAATCGCGGTGATTATCGCGCAGGCGATCGCATCGGGCCTCGGTATTATCGACACGCCGGTCTTTGACGCGAGCCTGCTTCCGGTCATCGCCATGACGGTTGTGGGCTCACTCTTGGTGGCGTTCGCCGCGCAACC
>JBCBXS010000230.1:0-4622 GCA_039816475.1 Pseudomonadota bacterium
CTCGCAGGACCTCGATGAGATCTTCGAGATGACGATGACGGTTGCACCAGCGCGTGCGATTTCCGACAGCGTCTTACGTATGCGGGCGGCAGCGGCGGCGTCCACGCCCCACGTCGGTTGGTTGATGACGAGGAGATCGGGCTGCCGGACGACTTCTCGGCCGACGACGAACTTCTGAAGATTGCCGCCGGACAGTGACCCCGCCGCCGGATTGTCAGAGCCGCGTCGGACATCGAACGACTCGCAGGCCTGCTCGCGAATGTCATGCGCCGTCGACCAATCAATAACGCCGCGCGTGGTCAGCGCCACATCTGTCGCGCCATGGGTCAGCACGACGTTCTCGCTCAGACTGAGTGTTGGGACGGCGCCGTGCCCCAGCCGCTCTTCAGAGACGAACGCGGCCCCGAGAGAACGGCGGGCGTTGATCCCGTCGTGGCCGATCGGGCGGCCGTGCAGCAGAACCATTCTGTCATCAGGCGCGCGCCGCTCGCCTGAGATAGCATCGAACAGTTCCGACTGCCCGTTGCCTGCGACGCCGGCAATCGCCGTCACCAGACCCGCCGGCGCTGTGAGATCGATGTCGTGCAGGGCCTGTGAGAACTCGCCGACAGCCTCCAGCGACAGCCCGCGCAACTGGAACGCGGTCTCACCGGGCATCGGTGGCGTCACTTCGATATCGGCGACCGATTGGCCGACCATCATGCGCGAGAGCTCGCCCTTGCTCACCTCGCGCGGATCGCAGTTGCCGACCAGCTTACCACCGCGAAGTATCGTTGCCGAATGACAGAGCCTGCGAACCTCATCGAGCTTATGCGAAATGAAGAGGATGCCGCGGCCCTCGTCCGCCAGCCGACGCAGCACCGCAAACAGCTCGTCAGACTCCTGCGGCGTCAGCACGCTGGTCGGTTCGTCGAGAACGATGAACTGCGGGTCCTGCATCAGGCACCGCACGATCTCGACGCGCTGGCGCTGGCCGACGGAGAGTTCATGGACGGGCGTCAACGGGTCGAGCGGCAGGCCGTAGCGCTCGGAGACCTCCGCAACGCGTGTCGTGATCGCGCCGAGGCTCTCCTTGCGCGGGATTGCGAGCGCGACGTTTTCGGCCACCGTTAGGGCTTCAAACAGCGAGAAGTGCTGGAACACCATGCCGATGCCAAGCGCGCGCGCCGAGGACGGGTTCGCAACGCGCTTCGCGACACCATCGAACAGCAGGCGGCCGGAATCCGGTTGCAGTGCGCCGTAAAGGATCTTCACCAGTGTAGACTTGCCGGCGCCATTCTCGCCAAGCAGTGCTCGGATTTCACCGCGCGCGACTTGGAGCGAGACGTTGTCGTTTGCGACAACTGTCCCGAAGCGCTTGGTGATGTTTTCGGCGCTGAGCATGCGTGGCGAGACCGGCGGCGGGGCTATTGGCTTTGGGCCTCGCGGAACCAATCACATACCGCGGCTGTCTTCAACGCAGCGGCGGCAGCGCGACGGCGTTGCAGCCGCGGTCCCGGGCAAGCCTCACTCGGGGCTTAAGCTGCGTCTTCGACGAGCAGGGCGGCACCATAGAGTGCGGCGTTGGGCCGGCGTATTACGTGCAGGCCGACGGCGCCGCAGGCCTCGGCGAACGGGCCCACGCCAAGCGCCTCATCGAAGATCGCCCAGTCAGCATGCGGCAGCCAGGCTTCGAATACGCTGCCGATAAAGAACACGCCGTCCCAGGCGCCATAGCCGAGAATCGCATCCCGCGTCGCGCGGCCGAGGATCCAGGAGACGGTCTTGACGACGTCACGGGCGACGGCCGCGCGCGCCTCGTCGCCGGCGCCGGGATCGAGCGCCGCAAAGATGTCCTCGGCCACCTCGAACGACACGCCGTCACCGCCGCGCCGGCTCGCATAGTCGGCAAGCCATCGTCCGGCGATGATCTCTTCGATCGAATTTGCGTCCGTGATGCCGCTTGCCCGCCCGGGGTTGGTGACGTGCCCGCCTTCCGTGCCAAGGGTCAGCCAATGATAGCTGCCGCCGGCGCGCGCGCGATGCACGGCTGCGACGCCGAAGCCGGTGCCAACGTTCAGCACAACGCACGCCGCCTCCTGATCGGGCCGGAGGTTGGCAATCGCGTTGGTGCCGCGCAGTGTCAGGAAATCAGCGCCCTGCTCCTCCGACAGATCCGGCACCACACGGGCCGCCGCGCGCAAGTCGTTCGCGAGGACGACCAAACCGGTTGAGCAAAGCGGCTGCAACGCTCCGGCCTCGATACGCCAGGCGGCGTTGGTGATGCTGCAGATGCCATCGCGACAGGGGCCTGCCGCACCGATGCCGATGCGTGCGGGCGCGCGGCCCTGGCAGTGTTCGTCCAGGTACTCTGAGACAGCGCTGTCAAACGACGGCGCCAGCGAAACGCGCTTGTTTGCGACGGACGACAGCGTCAACCGCCCATCGGCGTCACGACCCGCCAGGGCAAAACGCGCATTGGTGCCGCCGACGTCGATTACGAGATCGCGCGCGAAATCTCCGTCCGTCACGCCCGCGACCCACGGAGATCGGACAGGAAGCGTTGGCGCCAGCGCTCAACGTCGGTCTGGAGGATGGTCTCGTAGAGCGCGGACTGCCGCGAGACGCGCTCCGACCGCGACATGGTCATGGCCGTCTGCAACGCTTCGGCCACTTCTGAGACGTCGTACGGGTTCACCTGCACCGCCGCCGTCATCTGCTCGGCGGCACCGGCAAACTTGGAGAGCACGAGGACACCGGGGTCGTCGTCGTCCTGCGCCGCGACGTATTCTTTCGCGACGAGGTTCATGCCGTCGCGCAAGGGCGTGACGAGACCGATCCGGCTGCCGCGAAACAGCGCTGCGAGCGTCGTGCGCGCAATGGTGCGGTGAATGTAACGGATCGGCGTCCAGTCAAAGTCTGCAAACCGGCCGTTGATCGCGCCGGACAGGCCTTCAAGCTGTTCACGAATATCTGCGTAGGCATCGACGTTCTCGCGCGTCGGAGGCGCGATCTGCATGAGCGTCAGGCGCTTCTGGTTCTCCGGATAGTTCTCGAGCAGGCGTTCGAACGCATTGAAGCGCTCGGGCAGGCCTTTCGAGTAATCGAGCCGGTCAACACCGATGATCTGCGCGGCCTCTGTCGTCCGCCGCTGTATCCGCGCGATAACGGAGTTCGCCTCCTCCGTCCGAGCCATAGCGCGGAACGCCTGCGTGTCGATGCCGATGGGGTAGGCTTTGACGATGATCGTCCGCCCGTACGCCGTGATCGACCCGTCGTCTCCGATTTCGGAGTCGTCAAGATCCGCGATGTGCCGCGTGAAATTGGCGACGTCTGCTTCCGTCTGAAAGCCAACGACGTCGTAGGAAAAGATCGAGCGGACCAACCACTCACAATCCGGCAGCGCCTTCAAGATGTCCGGCGGCGGGAACGGGATATGGAGGAAGAAGCCGATCTTGTTGCCGCAGCCACGCGCACGCAATTCGGCGGCGAGCGGGAACAGATGATAGTCGTGCACCCAGACGATATCGTCCGGCGCGATCAGGCCGCGCAGCGTGTCGGCAAACCGCGCATTCACGTTGCGGTAGGCGGCGAGATACGTCCCGTCGTGCCGCGCAAGGTCCAACCGGTAATGGAGCACCGGCCAGAGCACGTTGTTTGACATGCCGTTGTAGTAGCCGTCGAACTCGCTTTGGGTGAGCGAGACCGTCGCCGTCGCGTACGGTCCGCTCCGGTCAATGGCGATGCGGTTGGCGGCGGGTGCGTCCTGGATATCGCCGTCCCAGCCAAACCAGAGGCCGCCGTTCTCGCGGAGTGCGTCGCCGAGGGCCACGGCCAAACCGCCGGATCGCGCCCCCTTGCCGGGGTCCGCGACGCGGTTTGAGGCCATGACCAGCCGGCTCATATGACGCTCTCCCAAGGCTCCGACAGGAGCATAGCTGAATTGACGATGCCGACCATCGAGTAGGTCTGCGGCAGGTTCCCCCACATCTCGCCGGTCCGCGGGTCGGTATCCTCCGACATCAGGCCGACGTGGTTCCGGCACGCGAGCAGCGCCTCGAAGATCTCGCGCGCCTCATCCCGACGCCCGATCCGTGCCAATGCGTCCAATCTCCAGAACGCGCAAATGTTGAATGCGGTTTCCGGTTTGCCGAAATCGTCCGGAGCCTCGTAACGCCGAACATGCGGTCCATCGCCAAGCACTTCACCGATCCGATCGACGGTTTTAACGAAGCGTGGGTCAGCTGCCTCGATGAACCCGATCTCCGCCATCAATAACACACTTGCATCGAGCGCTTCGCCTTCGAAGCTTTCGACGAACGCCTGGCGCTTGTCGGACCAGGAGCGGGCGAGGATCTCGTCGCGGATGCGCGTGGCGCGGTCGTGCCAGATCTGAGCGCGATCCTCGAGCTGCATATGACGCGCGAGTTTGCCAAGCCGGTCGCAGGCAGCCCAGCACATCAGGCTCGACGAGGTATGCACCCGCGCGCGCGAACGCAGTTCCCACATGCCGGCATCGGGCTGATCGTAGACGGCGAACGCGCGATCACCGACCGTCTCAAGACAGGCGAACTCGTTGCGGCCCGCCGGGTTGAACATCCGGCAATCGATGAACGCCTGCGCGGCGCCCAGTACGACGTTGC
>JBCBXS010000231.1:0-4605 GCA_039816475.1 Pseudomonadota bacterium
AGCATGATTTCAGTCGAGTAGGCGGTATGCGTGTGACCGACCGAGCGCCACCAGAGCGCCGGCGGACCGCCACTCGTGTTGCGCACATCAACCCTCAGGTTCGGGATGTCATAGGGCAGCGTCGATGCGCCTTCGACCGAGACCTGATCGAGCCCGTCCTTCACGAGCATCGACTCGAAGAACGTGCCGATCAGGATCGACTTGCCGGCAAGCTTGTGATCGTAGGCAACCGGCATGCCGTCTTCGCCGATCCCGGCTTCAACACGGTGGACGAACATCGGCCGGTACATGCCGTTCTGGATGTCGTCTTCGCGCGTCCAGACAAGCTGGACCGGATGCTTGCCCTCGATCGCCTTAACGGCCTGCGCGGCCTCGGCGTGATAGTCCGAGTTCGGGCTCGCGCGCCGGCCGAACGACCCGCCGGCGTAGACCGAGTTGATCTTCACCTGCTCGGGCTTGAGGCCGAGGATCTGGGCGACGACTGGCTGGGCCAATGATGGAAACTGACAACCGTCCCAAAGTTCAGCCGAGCTGCCATCGAATTTGATGACGCAGTTCAGTGTCTCCATCGGCGCATGCGCCAGCAGCGGGAACGTGAAGTCCGCCTTCACAGTCTTTGCTGCCGAGCCCATGGCCTTTGCCGCATCACCCTCGTTCCGCGCGACGATGCCCGGCTTGTCCAATTCAGCGCGATAGTCCGCGATGAGCTGGTCCGTCGATCGGAGTTCCGCCTTCGACGTGTCCCACTTGGCCTCGATCGCGGCCCGGCCCTTGATCGCAGCCCAGGTGTTCTTTGCGTAAACGACCACGCCCTGAGGGATCGTTTTCACGTCAACGACGCCCTTCACCTTCCGCGCTTCCGTATCGTCGAAGGACTCAAGCGTCGCACCGAACTGAGGTGGCCGCTTCACGACGGCGACCACCATATCGGGCACGCGGACGTCGAGAGCGAAAATCGCCTTGCCGTTGATCTTGTCGGTGGAATCGAAGCGGGGAAGATCGCCCTTTCCGATCTTTGTGAACTGGTCTGGCGACTTGAGCTTAGGCTCGGCATTCGGCGTCAACTTCGACGCGGCACCAACAAGTTCGCCGAACGACGCTGACTTGCCTGACGCGTGGCTGACAGTGCCGTTCTCGACCTTCACTTCGCTGGTCGGAACGCTCCAGGTCTCGGCAGCAGCGCGTACCATAAGATCGCGCGCCGTCGCGCCGGCTTTACGATAAAGATCGAACGAAGATGGCATTGCCGTCGATCCGCCGGTGCCCTGCGCCCCGCCCATCATCTTGTTGCCGTACGTCGCCGGATCGGCCGGCGCAAAAGCGACGTCCATCTGCGACCAGTCAGCATCGAGTTCTTCGGCGACCAGTGAAGTGAGGCCCGTCGTCGTGCCCTGACCCATCTCGATATGCTTGACGATCGCGAAGACGCGACCCTCGGGCGTGATCTTGACGAATGGATTTGGGACGAGGTCCGCGCTTGCGGCAGCTTCAACGCGACCGGTCGTGCCAAACCCGACAAACAGCGACGCGCCCGCAAGCGCTGCAGCGCCCTTCACGAAGCCACGGCGCGACGTCTCGATTGAATTGGTGTTTTCGATGGTCATCGGTCTCAGGCCTCGAGAGCTTTGGCTGCAGAGTGGATCGCCTCGCGGATGCGCACGTAGGTGGCACAGCGGCAGGCGTTGCCCGACATTGCATCATTGATGTCTTGATCCGTCGGCTTCTTGTTCTCGCTGAGAAGCCCGATCGCCTGCATGATCTGGCCGGACTGGCAGAACCCGCACTGCACCACGTCATGCTTCTGCCAAGCATCTTGCACCGCCTTCGCGATCGGCGATGACAGGCCTTCGATTGTCGTGATCTCACTTCCGGCCGCAGCCTCAACGGTCAGCTGGCAGGACCGCGTCGGGTACCCGTCAACATGAACGGTGCACGCTCCACAGGCTGCGACGCCGCAACCGAACTTCGTGCCTGTCAGTCCGAGCTCGTCGCGGATCACCCAGAGCATTGGCGTGTCGGCTTCGGCGTCGACCTTTCGGGTCTCGCCGTTCACTTTAATTTCGAACATGCTGTCTCCTTGAGACGGTGGCAGTGGAGAGAGAACGCGGGACTTCTGCGCGCTAGTCGCCCGACTAATGAGGCGTCGCATCGTGTGCGACGAAAGTGTGGGATCAGCACGGGATGTTCAATCGTCGAGGCTGAATTGGTTGACTGCCAGATGTCGCAGACGGCGCAGTGCCGGCGCGCAGTCCAACTTGCGAGACGAATGGGTTTGCCTCGCGCGAGTTCCAGGAAAGGACATCGCACCACGCTATTCTGCTGACGATGATGTCATCGTCACCCGCGGTCCGGACTAGCCGGCGGGCGGGCAGGGCGCATCGGCATCCGCCCACGCGTTGGCGTACCTCAAAAACGCCGAATAGCTGATCGGCGGCGGCGAGCGCCCCTTCCCGGGCGACCACGACCAACGCACGAGATGGTCGTGCTTTAGATGGGCGATGACCTCTTTCAGACTGCGGTCCCCGTTGATGTCGCGGTCCTTCAGGTTGTCGCAGATGTCGGCTGGCTCAAGCCCGTCGAGGCTCATCAGGTACGGCGGCATGCGCCAGCCGGGCGCGCCGGGAATACGCGTCATCTCGTTGTTCGCGTCGCGATGGCAGATGACGCACCGCATACCGCCGACCCCAGCTCCATCTTCGCCAGGCAGCACGCGCGGGATATGCGCGCGCGCGTCATCGCGAACGCGTACGAGATCCGAGCGGTGGCAATTCATGCAACGCGCGTGCTGGAAGACGGTCGCCATTTGCGCGAACGCGGCGAGACCTTGGGCATCCCTCGCAGCCCTTGCGCCGGCAAACAGGAGCGCAAGGCCGGCCGTGAACGCCACGATGCCAATCCAGACCTTCGGCTTCGAAAAACCCATCACGCGCAATTAGCATCTGGCCCGGCCGCTCGCCAATCTGCAAATCGCTTCGACGTGTCTGATCGCGCCGCCTGTTCTCTCGCAGCCGTCGCGGCGGTAGGGTTCCTGTCGAGCGGCCGCCAACGAAGCCGCGATCGATAAACTACGACGAGGAGGAAACCGCGATGCAGGGAGCCGTCTTTACCGGCGGGCGCAAAGTCACGCTCGAGACATTCGACGATCCCGTGCCCGGCGAAGGTGAGGTGATCGTCGAGATCAAGGCATCCGGCATGTGCGGGTCCGATCTGCACTTCTACCGCGCGGACGGCGGCGCTCCCGAAATGGCGCGCAAGCTCGGTCTTGGCGGCGACGGCGAACTCAAAATCAACGGCCACGAGCCCTGCGGGGTTGTCGCCGCTCGAGGACCCGGCGTGCCTGAGAAGCATGCGCCGACCGGGCAGCGCGTCACAGTCCACCACTACGCCGGCTGCGAGACGTGCCCCGATTGTAAGGAAGGATGGTCGCAACTCTGCAGGGTCGGCCCGATGCAGGTGTTCGGCGTGACCGGGCATGGCGCACACGCGCAGTACATGAAAGTCCCCGCATTCACGCTGGTGCCGCTGCCGGACGAGGTCTCGTTCGAGGTCGGCGCCGCGCTTTCGTGCGGGACGACGACCGCCTACGGCGCGCTGAAGCGAATGAACATGACCGGCGGCAAGACGCTCGCGATCTTCGGGCAGGGTCCGGTCGGGCTCTCCGGCGTGGCGCTTGCCAAGGCCATGGGGCTCGACGTTATCGCGCTTGACGTCTCGGACGATCGCCTTGCCCTTGCGACAAGGTGCGGCGCCGACGACGTAATCAACGTGGCCAACGAAGACGCGGTCGAAGGCCTGCGCAAGCGGACGGGTGGTCGGGGAGTCCACTACGCACTCGAAGCGTCTGCCAACGAAGACGCGCGGATTGCGTCCATTCGCGGGACGCGCGTTTGGGGCACTGTTGCATTTGTCGGCGAAGGCGGTCAGGTCACCGTCGACGTCAGCCCGGACCTGCTGCGCCGCCAACTGACGCTGATCGGATCGTGGACGTTCTCGTCCGGCATCCAGGGCGAGTGCACCCGCTTCGTCGCCGACAATGGCGTCGACATCGGTGCGCTCATTACGGACACGTGGCCGCTCAGCCAGATCGACGAGGCGTACAGGAAGTTCGACCAGCAGCAGATGGGCAAGGGCATCATCCGGCCCGGTGCCTGAGGCAGCGCGCGTCAGCGCGTCGTCTTACTCGGCGGCCTGCCGCGGCTGCATGTGGACGTCCATCTGCGGGAACGGAATCGAGAGGCCGGCAGCTTCAAGATCGCGCTTGCCGCGCTCCGTCAGCGCCCAGCGGACCGCCCAGTAGTCAGACGTCACGCACCAGACGCGGAGGCCGACGCTCACCGAGCTGTCGCCAAGCGTTTTCACAAACGTCTTCGGTGCTGGATCGTCGAGTAGCCGGTCTTCGCCCGCCGCGAGCGCGAGCAGCACCGACTTCGCCTGCTCGAGATCGTCGTCGTAGGAGACGCCGAACTCGAGGTCGATCATCCGCCGCTCGAGCCGTGTGAAGTTCTTGATGCGCGTGTTCCAGAGCTCGGAGTTCGGCACGAAGAGGAAGACGTTGTCGTAGGTGTTGAGCTCGGTCGCAAAGAGCCCGACGTCCTTCACCGTGCC
>JBCBXS010000232.1:0-4596 GCA_039816475.1 Pseudomonadota bacterium
GCCATCTCCATCAGGCTCGACCAGAGGCGTGATCCATTGACGGAAAGGTTCGTTTCGCGCTGCATCATGCTTCCGTGGGTCTTCGGGACGTTCTGGGACAGGGGACCAAGACGCGCGCTCTTCTGCAAGGCCACGTGCTCTCACGTCACCGGATGAATGCCATGACAGTCACGACGCTTGAAGACGTCCAGACGCTCGAAGACGAGGCCCAGATCGTCCGGACGCGTTGCGGTGACGGTGATCTCATCTGGCGCAGGTGGGGTGACGGCGCGCCAGTCGTCCTGCTCCACGGCGGCTCAGGATCGTGGCTCCATTGGGTGCGCACGATCCCACATCTAAGACGCAATCGGACTGTCTGGGCCGTCGACTTGCCCGGGCTTGGCGACAGCGCAATGCCGCCGCCACCGCTCGATCCCTATTCCTGCGCCACGGTCGTCGCCGACGGGTTTCGCAAGAATTTCGAGCCGGGCGCAGGCGCTGACCTCGTTGGGTTCTCTTTCGGCGCGCACGTCGGGACGATCGCTGCAGCCTCTCTGACCGACCGATTGCGGAGCTTCACCGTGCTTGGCACGTCCGCCCTCGGTATCCCGCGACCGATGCTTGATGCGTTCCCAAAAGAGCGGTCGAGCATGGACATGTCCGCCCGGCGAGAGGTCCATCGCCGCGTCCTCGAAATTCTTATGATCTCGAAGCCGGAGCGGATCGACGATCTTGCCGTCAGCCTCCAGCAGAGAAACGTCGGCAAAGCCCGCTTTCGGTCGCGGAAGTTTGCGCCAACGGACAACGTCGCGCGCGGTCTCGCTGACGTTCATGTGCCGCTGCGATCGATCTGGGGTCGCAACGACGTGATCGCGCATCCCGATGTCGAGACGTGCCTCGACGTTCTGCGCCAGCACCATCCTGAACTGGTCGCACGGATTATTCCGGACGCCGGCCACTGGGTGATGTTCGAGCAGGCAGCCGCCTTCAACGAAGCGCTCGACGATATGCTTGCAGAGCCCGTCTAGAGCGAACAGCGCCACCCTTTAAGCCGCGTCGGAGGTCAGCTCTTCAATATCGCGACAGAGCCCGTGCGTCAGGGTTGAAACAAGATCGGTCGGGTCGTCTTCGGCGAACGCAGAAAGGAACCGGCCCTTGGCGCGCAGATCCAACATCGACCGCGCGCTCTCGACGGCGACGGCTTCTGCGAGCGTACTCAGGCTTTCTTCCAGCTCATCCGCGCGCGGCTCTTCGCCAGCGCGGCCATCGCCGCGATCAAGACGCGCGTTGATATCGTTCAACTCAAGCTGAAGCGCCTCGAACGTCGCCGCGAGCGTTGCGATCTTAGAGGCGCCCTCAACGCCCGTCGCGCCGGCTGCCGCTTGGGCTCGCTCTTCGAGACCATCGGCGATCCAACGCAACCGGTCGGCGAGACCGGCAATTGATCCCGGCGGCTCTGTTCCGCCGATGGATGCGTCGGTTCGAGACTTATCGGACTGCAAGACCCCCTCCAACGCACGACCTCTTCGCGCCGACACTGCAATGACAGTTGCGAGACGATCAACGGTTTTAGGACGCAAGCGGATTACAGCGAAACGCGCGCGTGACGGCGTGACAATCATGCCGCGCGGCCTTCGAAGTTTATTCTGCAAAGGTCGAACTGGGCGGCCGCGCCTCATGTCAGAGAAGTAGCACCGGCACCTTGCGATCGAGCAATTGCTGCGTTAGCGAGACCATGCGCCGCCGGGAGCGCGAGACCCAAAACATCCATTCGTGCCGCCCCGTCACAGGGTCGGTACCGAGGATTGCCGCAAGCGTCATCTCAGGGATCGCGCGCACAAGCCGGCCGGCCATGTCGGCCCCGTAGCCGCGGTAGTGGTCGTTCGAGTCCGCCTTCGGGTAACCCCAATCGTCGGTCTCCGCCCAGGACATCGGAAGCGGCACCGTGAAGTGCACCCAACCCTCATGCGTCAGAATGCGAAGCTGCTCGCGGATAGCTGCGACGTCGTCCGACACGTGCTCGAGCACATGGTTGGAAACCACGAGATCGAACGTCTCATCGCCGAGGCCGGTCGCCATCATATCGAGCGATGTTCCGGAGCCGTAGGTCGAGGGCTGATAGCGCGCAAACCACTTCGGATTGACAGACGCATCCGGCGCAAAGTGCAGTGCGCGAAACCCTTCGAACTCTTGCTGCACTTGCGTAAAAACACCGTGCACAGCGCGATGCCGCTCGAACGATCCGCACGTCGCGCACTTCGGCGGCTGGCCGCGGTAAAGCCGGCCATGGAACGCCGGCACGAACGTCTGGCCTCCGCAAATCGAGCAGGCGGTCACGGCGTCTCCTATCGACTGAGCCAATCTACACTCGGCGCGCGCCGGGCCGCGGCACGGCTCATCGGAAGGAGATGGCGCAGCGCGTCAGCTGGCGACGACTGTCACCTTGAGATCGGGAATTGCGTCGGAATTTTCATCGGCACTGACATGACCGTGAAGTGCATCGCCGACCGTGACCGGACCAACACCCGCAGGCGTCCCAGTCATAATGAGATCTCCCGGCCGCAGCGTGAACAGGCGCGAGAGAAACGCGATCTGTTCCGGGATCGACCAGATCATCTGTGCGAGATCGCCCGTCTGTCGCCGCTCACCATTGACGTCGAGCCAGATCTCACCCTTCGACGGATGGCCGATTGTCTCGGCAGGTACCAGCGCGGTCGACGGTGCCGAATTCTCGAATGCCTTGCCGACCTCCCATGGCCGGCCCGCCTTCTTTGCCTGGCCCTGAAGATCGCGCCGCGTCATGTCCAGCGCGAGCGCGTAGCCGAACACACAATCGAGCGCGTCCGCTTCGGCGATATCAGTTCCACCGGATTTCAGAGCGGCGATCAGCTCGATCTCGAAGTGCACATCAACCGAGGCGGGCGGATAGGGAAACCGGCCATCGGTGACGAGACTGTCCGGGTTCTTCTGAAAAAAGAACGGCGGCTCCTTATCGGGATCGTGGCCCATCTCGCGCGTGTGCTCGGCGTAGTTTCGGCCGACGCAATAAATGCGGTGGACGGGGAACAGGCTGTCGCTGCCGACGATCGGCAGTGTGGGTTGCGGCGGCGGATCGATCACGAAGGACATGGGCAGCACTCCAGGGCGCGGCCGGGCTCAACCGATGAGCCAGGCCCGCGGCATGGGGCGCCACATAGCGCGCGGGCCGTGCCTAGTTCAACAGAGCCGGGGTCTGCGGCCTGTGATCGGAGAGTGCCGCCGCGCGTGCTGGCTTCAACAGCAGGATCTCATCGAGCGGCCGTGGCTTTGCAATCAGATAGCCCTGGATTTCGTCGCAGCCTTCGGACCGGAGGAATGCGAGCTGTTCCGGCGTCTCGACACCTTCAGCGACCGTTCGGAGATTGAGCGACTGTCCGAGGCGGAGGACCGCGCGGACGATCGCCGTCGCGTCGCCCTCCGTGCCGATCCCGTTCACGAATGAGCGGTCAACCTTCATCGTGTCGAACGGCGACTTCAGGAGGTGGCTGAGTGATGAGTAACCGGTCCCGAAGTCATCCATCGCGAGCGTGACACCGAGCGCTTTCAATTCGCGGAGCGTCGCCATCGCGGTTTTGGTCTCGGTCAGAAGCGCGGTCTCCGTCACCTCGAGTTCGAGACTGCGCGGACTGAGGCCGGACAGCTTCAACGCGTTTTGGACGTCCTGGACGATGTCGCGCGAACGAAGCTGGCGACCTGAGAGGTTGACGGCAACGCGATAGGGTTTCGGCCAGCCGGCTGCGTCCTCGCAGGCGCGCGTCAGCACCCATCGGCCGATCCGCAGAATGAGATCGCTCTCTTCAGCCAGTTGGATGAACCGGTCTGGCGGCACGAGACCGCGCTCCGGATGCTGCCACCGGACAAGCGCCTCGTAGCCCGCAATCCGATCGCCATCGAGCGACACCTGTGGCTGGTAATAGAGGACTAGTTCATCGCGCGCGATCGCATGCCGGAGATCGCTCTCGAGCTTCCGGCGGTCGGCCATCTCAACGTCCATGCCGCGGCGGAAAAAGTGGATCGAACGGTTGGTATCGGACTTGGCGCGCTGTAGCGCGATATCGGAGGCGCGGAGCAGATCAGCGACCGACGTTCCGTCAGACGGCGCAAACGCGACGCCGATCGCGGCCGACAGATCAATGTCTTCGCCATCGAACTTCGCGGGCTGAGCGATGGCGCGGACAATGCGCATGCATAGCGCGTGGCAGTCGCCGACCGAGTTCAACTCACGCACAAGCACCGCGAAATGATCGCCGCCAATGCGCGCCGCGGTGTCCGTGTGCCGGATTGACGAACGCAACCGCGTTGCGATCTCCGCCAGCAGCGCATCGGTCAGGCGTGGAGACCCGCCTGCGACCAGCCGCTTGAACCCGCGCATGTCGATGCCGATGACCGCGAGCAGATGACCCTGCTTGCGTGCGTTCAACTCCTGCTCGGCAACCGCCTCGAAACCCGCGCCATTCAACAGACCGGTGACGCTATCGTGGTCGGTCGCGATGCGGGACGTCAGACTCTCGGCAATGCGAGCCTCGGCGCGGCGCCACAGCGCGACACTCGCGAAGTAAAGCGCCCCGCCATAGAGCG
>JBCBXS010000233.1:0-4595 GCA_039816475.1 Pseudomonadota bacterium
GGCTCACGTAGTTGATGACGGGAAGTTCAGGGCGCTTGCGGCGGACGCGCTTTGCAACGGCATGCGTGAACTCTGGCGCATCAATGATGATCAGCACGTCAGGGTCTGCGGCCACAGCGGCCTCGATGCAGTCGTAGGCGCGTCGTCGCAGATGCGGATAGGCTTTGATGATTGCGATCGGACCCATGACGACGATGTCGTCGAGCGGGAACAGCGACACGAGACCGGCAGCGGTCATTTGTTCGCCCCCAACACCCTGAAACTCAGTCCCGGGCGCTCGTTCTCTCAAGGCGCGCATCAAACCGGCGCCGAGCGCGTCACCGGAGTGCTCGCCGCACACGATAAAAACCTTCAGCGGCGGCTGGCTTGCTGTCACGCTCATGCGAGCCCTGCCGGCGATGTCTCGCAGTGTTCGATCGAAACGGTCAGGCCGCCGCGCCGCGCGGTACCGGCGGTCGACCTCAAAGCCGCAACGTGGCGGGCGTCGGCGTCGTTCGTCACCAACACTATGACGGCTGCGGCCCGTAGGGTGTCAGCTGCTTCAAGCACGTCTGCGAAACGGCTCTCGTTCGTCAGTTCTTCAACCGCATCCGCGTTACCGATCAAGACGAGCGCGCCTGACCGTTTCGGCAGAACACCAAGCGTCCTTAGCGGCGAGATCTTCGACAGACGGTCTTGCCAAGCGGCGTTCGCAATCCCGTCAATCAGGCAAACCATCGGGTGCCCGCGCCGGACAAACACGCCAAGGCTCTTGCCATCCGTCATCGGCCATGCGGCGTTTACGAATGCGACGGCCTTCTCGAGATCGTTTGCCGCGGCCTTCGGCGGTTCCGCGACCGCTTCGTTGTCAGACGTGATCGCGTGCAAGCGGACACCGGCCTCCGACGCAGCGGCGCACGTCTTGTCGCGCTCGGCAATCAGGGTCGCACGGCCATCGACAACGATATTCGACACGCCGGCAGCGGCGGCATCTACGATCGTTTGCGGACCAATCGTTGGCATATCGATCCGCATCTCCTGCCCCTGCTTCGGAAGTTTGACGAGTGCCGCCTGGGTGCCTTCCGCAAGCTGAAGCGACTTGAGCAAGCGCGCCGTCCCGCCACCATCTTCAATCCCAAGCAGCCCGCCGTTGCCGACAGCGGCCGCCTGTCCGATGTCGAAGTGCGACAACTCGTGAAGGGCGCGCATGCCCTGCTTGGCGATCTGCGCGGTTGTCTCATCCATCGCCGAGCAACCGATACCGGCATCAAGTGCGGCGTTGGCCAGCAGCTCCGGCGCCGCATCAGCCGCGCCGATGACTTTAAACCCCTGCTCCTCGAAGAAACCGACCACACGGCGGAGCACTGCATCATCGCCGCCGCGCATGATCGTCGAGATCCGCCCGAAGTGCTGAAAGAAACCAAAGTCAGGCACGAGCGACCATAGGTTCGGCCGCTTCAGACCGCCGACGATCACAAGGTGGGTGCATCGATTGGACCGCATGAGCCGGAGCATTCGCCCGACCTGCCCAAGCCCGGTCCAGCTGTGCGAAAACTCCGAAACTGCGTCATCCGCCACCCCGGTGAGCCCGACGATATGTACCGGGCGACCTTGCGCGACGAGCGATCGTGCGACTTCGACGGGCAGCGTTCCCGCGCCCGCCAGAATAGCGACCGTTTCGTCCGATCCCGAGCCGGTCCGAGACATCGTGTTCGCGCCGCGCCGCGGGGCTTTAATTGTCGTGGGGTGTGCAGAGAGACCGCTTACCGGGCTCCCGCATGAACGCGATGATCTCCTGGACGATCGCGTGATCGGTAAACTCGGCGGCGACATCGTCCATACGCTCGGCCAGCGTGCCTTCGTCGGCGAACAGGAGGCGGTAGGCGCGCCGCAAGTCATGGATGTCTTCTCGCGAGAAGCCGCGCCTCTGCAATCCGATGATGTTGAGCCCGGAAAGATGCGCGCGATTGCCCATCGCCATCCCGTAAGGGATGAGATCGTTCTCTAGGCCGGACATGCCGCCGACAAACGCATGCGGGCCGACGCGGGCAAACTGGATAACGGCCGCACCGCCGCCGATGATGACGAAGTCGCTGACGGTGCAGTGCCCCGCGAGCATGACGTTATTCGAGAACACGACGCTGTTGCCGACTTTGCAGTCATGGCCGACGTGCGAATTGGCGAGGAAGGCGCAGTCGTCACCGACCGCGGTCAGCAGGCCGCCGCCCTCCGTGCCGGGGTTCATCGTGACGCCTTCGCGGATCTTGCAGCGGTTGCCGATCGTCAGGCGGGATGCTTCGCCGTGATACTTCAGGTCCTGCGGGATATGGCCGATCGAGGCGAACGGAAAAATGTGGGCCTCGTCGCCGATGGTCGTGTCGCCGGCAATGACGACATGGCTCTCGAGCCGGCAATTGTTGCCAAGCTTGACGTCCGGCCCGACCCTGCAGAACGGCCCGATCGTGGTGCCGGCGCCAATCTGCGCGCCGTCTTCGACAATGGATGTTGGGTGGACTGTCGTCTCAGCCATTCGTTGCCGCGAACGCGCGCGCCTCTGCCGTATCGGCAAGCATAGCGCTGATCTCGGCTTCGGCGACGACCTTACCGTCCACCTTGGCCTCCCCCTGGAACCGCCATACCCGACCGCGATTGCGGATCTTCCGGACATGATAGTGGAGTTGATCTCCGGGGAGAACCGGCTTGCGGAACTTCGCTTTGTCGATACCCATGAAATAGACGAGTTCGGCTTTGTAGTCTTCGCCGAGGCTGTGCACACAGAGCGCGCCGGCGGTCTGGGCAAGACCTTCGATGATGAGCACGCCAGGCATCACCGGGTACTGCGGGAAGTGGCCTTGAAAGAACGGCTCGTTGATCGTCACGTTCTTCAAGCCGACCGCCGACGTGTCGCCGTCCATCTCGCGAATGCCGTCGACGAGCAGAAACGGATACCGGTGCGGCAATAGCTTCATGACCTTGGCGACATCCGCCGTGGCAAGCTTCGTGTGATCCTGACCGGGCTTCGGCGACTCGCTGATATCGTTCATGGGACTTCCTTGGCAGAGCCCGCTGTAGCGGCGCTCAAACCCCTCAAGACTTAGACCTGGACGCCAATCGCTTGAGCGTCGCGATTTCCCGCACCCACTCGCGGACCGGACGCGCCGGAGTTCCGCCCAACCGCGCCCTCGGTTCTACATCGGACTTCACGTGAGACGCGCCTGCAATCTGCGCGCCGGAGCCGATCGAGAGGTGACCGGCAGCGCCGGACTGGCCGCCCATAACGACGAAATCTCCGAGCGTCGTGGAGCCGGCAATCCCGACCTGAGCGACGATCACGCAGTGCCGTCCGATGACGGCGTTGTGCCCGATCTGGACGAGATTATCAATTTTCGTGCCCTCGCCGATGACCGTATCCTTAAGCGCGCCGCGGTCGATGCAGGTGCCGGCGCCAATCTCGACATCGTTCTGTATAATGACACGACCGATCTGCGGGACCTTGAGATGACCTTGGGGCCCCATGGCGAAGCCGAAGCCGTCTTGGCCGACGCGAACGCCGGCGTGCAGGATCACACGATCGCCGATGAGCGCACACGACAGCACGGCGGTGGGGCCGATGTAGCTGTCTCGGCCGACGGCGCAGCGGGCGCCGACCACGGCACCGGCGCAGATCCGTGCGCCGCGCCCGATTCGGGCATCCGGGCCAATAATGGCACCAGCCTCGATGATCGCGCCCTCCTCGATCATCGCGGACTGGCTGACAGGCCCGGATGCATCACCCGGTTCCGCATGAGGAACGCCGACGGCCCCCGGATAGAACATGGACAGCGCGCGGGCGAAGGCGCGGTAAGGCTCAGTCGTGACAAGCGCCACAACATGATCGGGGACCGCTTCGCGCGCGGCGGCGTCGACCAGACAGGCGGACGCTTTGGTCGTTGCAAGCTGGCTCGCGTACTTCGGATTATGCAGGAACGTCAGATCGCCTGAGCCGGCCTCGCCGAGCGTCGCGATACTCGAAATTTCGACGTCAGCGTTCGCCGATGGCGAAAGTTCGGCGGACAGATCGCGCGCCAGTTGGCCGAGCTTGAACGGACCGACGCGATCGAAAAATCCGGGATGTTGTCCGCTCATGCCCTCCTCGCCCCGCCGCGCCGGAGTGCGGTCTCCGACTGCGCGGGTTTACGCGCTCAGACGGCGGTGTTCAACGGGGGAGCGCGGCTTGGATCAACTGAGCGCTGCGCCAAGGCGCGACGCAACGCAGGGGTGGCGTCGCCGGCTGAAACCGACGCACGCCTTTAGAACTTCGTCGAAGCGCCGAAGCGGAAGTTCTGCGTCTTGTCGTAGTCTTCCTTGAGCAGCGGGAAGGCATAGTCGAAGCGCAGCGGCCCAAGCGGGGAGTTCCAAAGCAACGATGCGCCGACCGAAGCACGGACGCTTGCGTCGTCGTCAAGTCCTGGTGCCGCCGTCTTCGCAAAGGACGTCGCACCGAAGACGGAGCCCGCGTCTGCGAAGACAGCGCCGGTGATACCGAGCTCAGTTGGAACCAACGGGAACGGGAAACGAACTTCGGCAGTCGTTGCCCAGTAAGTCTGACCGCCGAGCGCGTCACCGGTTGCAGGGTC
>JBCBXS010000234.1:0-4552 GCA_039816475.1 Pseudomonadota bacterium
GGTTTTCCTTCGCCATGACGCGGAGCGCCTGGCCCACCGGCGTACCGTATTGCTCGGACTGGATCAGCGCGGTCGCGACGGACTTGATGCCCGGCAAACCGGTGCGCTTTCCGAGGTTCTCGAAGGCCTTTTTGCGGTCCTGCAGGTAGGAGAGTTCGGCAGTCGTCAGGCTGAGCTCTTCTGCGAGCTCCATCGACTGGCTGGAGATCTCGGTGGCCACGCGGCCGAACGCAGCTTCGATCGACATACCCGACTGGACGCAAATCAAAAGCATATCGAGCGAGTCCGGGAACGCACCCTTGAGCGACGTCTGGCGGCGCTGCACGCGGTTCTCGAGCAGGACGTTTGGAAGGTAGAAGCCGAGGAAGCCGGCAGCTAGCGAGGCCATGACCTTCAACAACGGCGGCCACTCGAGCTGCACGTTGATGAAGAAGAAATAGACCATCGCCAGCAGGAAAAAGATGATCGGCGCCGCGATGCGCGTGAACGCGTAGGCATAGACCGCCGACGGGCCCCGCAGGCCAGCCATCTTCAGCTTGTGCTTCAGCTCTTCCGTCTCGAACTTCGAGCGGAGATCGAGCATATCGACGATCTGCTGGACTGTGCCTTTGTTCGTCTGGCGCAGGCGGCCACCGGTTTCAGCCTGCTTGAACTCGTTCATGCGCTCGGCGCGCATCTTATCGCGCTCCGTCGCCATGACGCGCATGCGCTGGTTCATGCGGTCCGCGGTGATCATCGGCAGGGCGATTGTCATCACCGTCGCGAAGGCGGCGACCCCCGACAGGAGATAGATCAGGAACTGCGGTCGCATGACCAGTTCGATGAATTCAAGCATCACAGACCCTCGGTATCAGACAACCGGCACACGGTTGCGAGAAGCAGCCGCGCCGCGCGGCTCAGTATTTGAACGAGATCATCTTCTTCATGACGAGGATGCCGATCAGCATCCAGACGCCGGCGCACGCGAGCATGAACAGTCCGTATTTCCGGGTCCACATCAGCGAGATGTAATCGGGCGTCGTGACGTAGACGAGACCGGCAACGATGAACGGCAGGGCGCCGAGGACCATGGCGGATGCCTTGGCTTCAGCCGACAGTGCCTTGACTTTGTTCTGCAGCGTCTTGCGATCGCGCAGAACGTTGGCGAGGTTGCCGAGCGCTTCCGAAAGGTTGCCGCCGGCCTGTTGCTGGATCGAGATGACGATCGAGAAGAACTTCACTTCCGCGAGCGGTACGCGCGCAATCATGCGGTCGAAGCATTCGCCGAGCGGCACACCGACACGCTGCTGCTCGACGATCTCCTGGAACTCCGAACGGATCGGCTCGGGGCTTTCGCGCGAGATGATCGACAGACACTCGTTGAGCGGCAGGCCGGACTTCACACCGCGAACGATGATCTCGATCGCGTTGGCGAACTCGGCGAGGAACTTGTTGTTGCGCCGCTTGGTCATAAAGCTGACGACCCAGCGCGGCAGACCGAACGCGCCGATGAAGGCGACGACGACAAAGCCGATCGGGTGAAGGTTCGGCACCATGATCCAGACGATCGCGGCGCACGCGACCCCTGAGATGAGACTCGCGATCCAGAAAACGTTCGGCGAAATATCGAGGCCTGCGCGCTCGAGGCGAAGACGCAGCGTCAACTTCTGCTTCGACTTCTGACGGTTCTCGATTTCCTTCAGCGTATCGGCGACGGCCTGACGGCGGTTGCTTGCCTGTTCGGCGTTCGCGATCCGCGCTTTCTTGCGCCCGAAGCTCTCGGTAACGGATGCCTTGCGCTGGTCGAGTGCGTTGCCGCCCGAGAACGACGTGTAGCCGACCGCGTAGACGAGAGCTGCGGCCGAAGCGCCGGCGAACACCGACACCAAAAGCTGCATGGAGCCTGCATCAAGCATTCGTCTCGCCCCGGATGTTGCCCTGTGCGTCCTGAACTTCGGACGCTGCGAGCGCTGCGGACAGTTTGTGGTGCTCGCCGTAATATTCGGCGCGTTCGTAGAACCGCGGCCGCGCAATGCCCGTCGAACGGTGACGGCCAAGCAGCTTGCCGGTGTCGGGATCTTCGCCGGTGATCTCGTAGACGAGGATGTTCTGAAGCGTGACGACTTCTTCTTCCATGCCGACCACCTCGGTAACGTGGGTGATCCGGCGAGAGCCGTCGCGAAGGCGCGCTGCCTGGACGATGATGTCGACCGAGCCGGTGATCATTTCGCGGATGGTCTTGGTCGGCAGTGTGTAGCCGCCCATCATGATCATCGACTCAAGACGTGAGAGGGCTTCCCGCGGGCTGTTTGCGTGAAGCGTCCCCATCGAGCCGTCGTGGCCCGTGTTCATGGCCTGTAGAAGGTCGAAGGCTTCAGGTCCGCGGACCTCGCCGACGATGATCCGCTCAGGGCGCATACGAAGACAGTTCTTGACGAGGTCACGCATGGTGATCTCGCCCTCGCCTTCCAGGTTCGGCGGACGTGTCTCGAGGCGGACAACGTGCGGCTGCTGCAGCTGAAGCTCGGCAGAGTCCTCGCACGTGATCACGCGCTCATCGAGATCGATACACGACGAGAGACAGTTGAGGAGCGTCGTCTTTCCCGAACCCGTACCACCGGAGACGAGAATGTTGCAGCGCGTGCGGCCGATGACTTCGAGGATCGCCTTGCCGTCTTCCGAGATCGACCCGAACTTGACGAGCTGATCGAGCTTCAGACGATCCTTCTTAAACTTACGAATTGTGAGCGCGGGGCCGTCGATCGCCAGCGGCGGCGCAATTACGTTCACGCGCGAGCCGTCGGCAAGGCGGGCGTCGCAGATCGGGCTCGACTCATCGACGCGACGGCCGACCTGGCTCACGATGCGCTGACAGATATTCATCAGCTGCTGGTTGTCGGCGAACCGGACGTTCGTCTCCTCCATCTTGCCGTCGACTTCGATGAAGGTGACGCCGGCGCCGTTGACCATGATGTCGGCGATGTCGTCGCGAGCGAGAAGCGGCTCGAGCGGGCCGTACCCGAGGACGTCGTTACAGATGTCCTCGAGCAGTTCTTCCTGCTCGGCGATCGACATCACGACGCTCTTGAGCTGGATGATCTCGCTGACGATGTCGCGAATTTCTTCGCGCGCCGCCGTCGGCTCCAGCTTCGCGAGCTGCGTCAGGTCAATCGTATCGATAAGAGCATTAAAGACGGTCGTCTTGACGTCATAATACTCTTCCGACCGATGGCCCTTGTTGGCATCGACGCGGACAGGCTCGGGACGCGCGGGCGGTGCCGCCTCGGCCGCCGGCTTGTTGGCCGCAGCGGCCGGTGCCGGCGCGGGTGCGACAGCCTTTTGGGGCCGGCTTCCCGGCTCTCCCGAACGTTTTCCGAACATCGTCTGATCCCTCTACCGGCCGCTACTTCTTCAGCGAGAGCTTCTGCAAGAGTGAGCCCATTCCGCTCGAAGCTTTCGCCGGTGCGGGCGCAACTTCCTGACGATGTGTCAGGATCATTGCCAGGTCGTGAATGGCCTGCACTGACGGTGACTGCGCGTTAAGCTCTTCGATCATCTGACCGTTGTTGGCCGCGTGCCCGAAGGTCTCGCTGTCGAAGTCGATTTCGACGGTCGGCTCGATATCGAGGCCCTGGCAGAACTCCCGAACTGGGATCTCCGGGCGCTTCGGCATCCCGATCTGATTGATGACCAGATGCGGCGGGCCATCGCTTGCGCGGGCCTGACGGATGAGCTCGACGATGTTCTTCGCATTGCGAAGGTTCGCGAGATCCGGGCTCGTCGTGATGACGACTTCATCGGCCTGGAGCAGCACGCGCTTCGACCAGTCGGACCATGCATGCGGCAGGTCGACGATCACGTAAGGCACGTTCTGGCGAACAACGTCGATGACGGTGTCACAGGCCTCAGGCGAGATGTCGTAATCGCGATCGAGCACGACGGGCGCTGCAAAGATCGACAGGTTGTCCGAGCACTTGGTCAGCAGGCGATCGAGGAGCACTTCGTCCAGTCGCTCAGGCGCGGAGAGCGCTTCGGCGATGCCCTGGACCGGGTCCTGGTTGAAGTCGAGGCCTGTGGTGCCAAATGCCAGATCGAGGTCGACGACGACCACGTTCGAGCGGAGCAGCTCGGAGATCGTCCACGCAACGTTGTGGCTAAGCGTCGAGGACCCGACACCGCCCTTAGCGCCGACGAAAGCGATGACGTTGCCGATCGGGTCAGCGTCCGGATCGTTATAAAGACCCGAGATTGCTTCCATCAGCTGGATCGGCGTGATCGGTGCGACGAGGTACTCGCTGACGCCGCGCCGGATCAGCTCGCGGTAGAGCACGACATCGTTGACGTGGCCGACGACGAGCACCTTCGTGCCGGAATCGCAGCACTCCGCCAGCGCGTCGATCTCGGCGAGGACCGTGTCACGGTCTGCCGCCGATTCGATCAGGATCAGGTTCGGCGTGGGGCTCTCTTCATAGTGGCCGACAGCGGCTGCCGTGCCTCCCTCGTGAACCGACACGTTGGCCTTGGTCAGACGACGATCTTCGGCCGCAATCTGAATGGTCTCGATGATGCTGCG
>JBCBXS010000235.1:0-4524 GCA_039816475.1 Pseudomonadota bacterium
CCCAGTGCACGGTCGCGCCCGCTTTGGTCGCGTTGGCCTCGTAGAGTTCAAGATAGGCATCGAGGTTGGCGAGTGCGGCGTTGCGGATGTCCTTGCCGACATCACGCAGGCTTTCAAACTCCGGCAGGTTCGCCCGCGCCTTCGTCCGATTGGCAACGAGCCCGCCGGGGAGCCCCGCCAGCGCAGCACTCGCCAACCTCGATGCCTATCTCGAGCTTTACGAAGCCAACGCCACTAAGGCCGGCGCGACCGTGCACTGGGCCAGCGATGCGGCTGACGCCCGCGAAATCGTGGCCAAGATCTGCCGCGACGCAGACGCGAAGCTTGTCACCAAAGGCAAGTCGATGATCACCGAGGAGATCGGCCTTAACGGTCACCTCGAAGAGCAAGGCCTCGAAGTCGCCGAGACCGACCTTGGCGAATACATCATTCAACTGCGGGGCGAGACGCCGAGCCACATCATCGCGCCGTCGATCCACCTGACGCAGGATCAGGTCGAAGCCGACTTTCGCGAGCAGCACACGCACCTCGACAAAGACCGCGTTCTCACCGAACCGCACCAGCTTGTCGACGAAGCGCGCAAGGTTCTCCGCGAGAAATACATTGCAGCCGATGTCGGGATCACCGGCGCGAATTTCCTGATTGCCGAGACCGGCTCATCGATCATCGTCACCAACGAGGGCAACGGCGATCTCACGCAGTCGCTCGCGCGCGTTCATGTCGTCGTCGCGTCGATCGAGAAGGTCGTGCCGACGCTCGAGGACGTCACGTCGATCCTGCGCCTCCTTGCGCGTTCGGCGACGGGCCAGGAGTTCTCGAACTACACGACGTTTTCGACCGGGCCGAAGCGCGATGGCGACCCCGACGGGCCCGAGGCGTATCACGTCATCCTGCTCGACAATGGCCGGTCGGAGATGCTGGCAGGCGAGATGCGCGAAGTGCTGCGCTGCATCCGCTGCGGCGCCTGCATGAACCATTGCCCGGTCTACAATGCCGTCGGCGGCCACGCGTACGGTTGGGTCTACCCAGGCCCGATCGGATCGGTGCTGACACCGGCACTGATCGGCGTCGATACCGCGGGCCACCTGCCGAATGCGTCAACGTTCTGTGGCAAATGTGCCGAAGTCTGCCCGATGAAGATCCAGCTGCCCAAGCTCATGCGGCATCACCGGGAGGCCGAGTTCGACGCGAAGCAATCACCGTGGATGCAACGCGCCGGCCTAAAAGTCTGGTCGACCTTCGCAAAGCGGCCGCGGCTCTATCACCTGACGACGCGGATGATGATCGCGGCGATGAGCGCTGCGAGCCTCGGGCGTGGCGCCTTCAAGTGGCTCCCGCTCGCGAAGGGCTGGACGCGACATCGTGATTTCCCGGCGCCTCAGAAACGGACATTCCAACAGCTTTGGGCCGAGCAACAGGCGGGGCTCGAGCGATGAGTGCCGCCCGCGCAGCAATTCTGTCGAAGATCGGCAAGGCGCTGTCCGACGGCCCCGACCTGGACGCCCGCCGGAGCGCGGCAGCGGCGCACGTGAAGGCGCCCGAACGCCATCCGATCCCGGAACGCGTGGCCGGCAAGGACGCCGCAGCCCTGCGCGAGACGTTCATCCACTACGCCGAGGCGCAATCGGCGACCGTTGTCGAGATCGACGATTGGGACGCGCTGCCGTCTGCGGTCTCAGATTACCTGCGCGATCATAACCTGCCGCAGCGCGCGCGGCTCGGCAGCGATGCGGCGCTCGCGGCCGCGCCATGGTCCGACGTCCCGGCCATGGAGATCATGAGTGGCCGCGCCGACCCGTCGGACGAAGTGGGTATCAGCCACGCGGTCGCGGGGATCGCAGAGACCGGAACGCTGATGCTCGCCTCGGGCGCGGACAACCCGGTCACGCTCAATTTCCTTCCGGAAACGCATATCGTAGCGATCGCCGCTGCCGATCTGGTCGGACCCTACGAGGACGGCTTCGCGAAAATCCGCGATACCTTCGGAACGGGCGAGATGCCGCGCACTGTCAACATGATCTCAGGGCCGTCGCGGACGGGCGATATCGGCGGGCAGATCGTGATGGGCGCGCACGGCCCGCGCCGGATGTGCATTGTAATCGTCGACCAGACGAGCGGCGTGAGCGCCGGCCAGAACGCCTAAGCGCACCGACCGCCTGCACCGCCGGCGCGCATGCAGCCGCATTAGCCTCGGCGAAGACACCGCCGGATGCAATTCTGGAACCGGCGGTCACACGACGAACTTCCGTTGGTCGCGATACGGCACTGGTTGTAGGCGCGCAGACAACCGCTCTTGCACGCTTGCGCTTCGACGGTTGCAACGTTCGACGTCAGACCGACGCCGAGCGTCACCAGAAACAGCGCGATCGCGAGCCCTCCGACCGCGCGGCGGTCGAACAGGTCTTCAAGCTTTCGAATGACGGAGGCCAAAGGCGCACTCCATGTGTTGGCGCAGCAATCCCGGAACCGCGCGAAGTCCGATGTTGCCATGGGAAATAGTCCGCTGGCGATGAATACGACCTGAACCGTTGGGCAATCACGGTGGATATACTTAAAACGCGTACTCTTCAAAAATGCGGGTGATGTCGGCCTGCCACGTTTTCTCGTAGCGGCTCAACAGTTCATCCGCCGGCGTTTGGCCGGTTGCTGCCGCCTCTTCGACCGACTGCAGGAAGATCGTCTCGTCCTCGCCGCGGCTGTTCAGGCGCGCCCGGCGGCGCAATCCGTCGGCGGATATTTCGACGACCTTTCGTGCGATGTCCTGCACGCGTCGGTTGCGGAACTCCGATTGCAGGCCCGACTTCGGCACGGCATCGCGAAGCGCCTGGCGTTCCTCCGCCGTCCAATCGGCGATCAGTGACAGGGCAGCGTCCAACGCCGTCCGGTCATAGAGCAGTCCGACCCAGAACGCCGGCAGCGCACAGATGCGGCGCCACGGGCCACCGTCAGCCCCCCGCATTTCGATGAACCGCTTCAGCCGTGCTTCGGGAAAGATCGTCGTCAGATGATCCGACCAGTCGTCCTCAGTCGGCGTTTCGCCAGGCAGGACAGACAGCTTGCCGTCGAGGAAATCGCGAAACGAGAGGCCGGCTGCGTCGATGTACTCTCCGTCGCGGTAGACGAAGTACATCGGCACATCGAGCGCGTAATCGACATAGCGCTCGTAGCCCATCCCGTCTTCGAAGACGAACGGCAGCATGCCCGTGCGGCCCGGATCGGTATCCCGCCACACCTCACTGCGTAGCGACCTGAAGCCGTTGGGCGCGCCTTCTTTGAACGGCGAACTCGCAAACAGCGCGGTCGCGATCGGCTGCAGCGCGAGCGAGACGCGCAGCTTATCGACCATGTCCGCTTCCGAAGAGAAGTCGAGGTTCACCTGGATCGTCGTCGTCCGGAACATCATGTCGAGGCCGTCTTTCCCAACCTCCGGCATATACCGCTTCATGACGGCGTAGCGCGGCTTCGGCATCGTCGGCATTTCGGCCTGCCGCCATGTCGGCGCAAACCCGACACCGAGAAAACCGATCCCCAACCGCTCGCCGACGGCCAGACACTGGCGAAGGTGTTCGCCGGCCTCAGCGCACGTCTCGTGCACGGTCTCAAGCGGCGCTCCAGACAACTCGAACTGACCGCCAGGCTCGAGCGAGATCGTCTCCGAACCCTCGCCGCGCGGCCGACAGAGGGCGATGATATTGCCCTGCTCCGAGATCGGCTCCCAGTTGTAGTCCGCCATGAGGGCGCGCATCAGCGCGTTGATGCCGGAGGGGCCGTCGTAGGGCACTGGCGCCTGCGTCTCGACGATGAACGGGAACTTCTCGTGCTCAGTGCCGATCCGCCACTGCGGCTGCGGCTTCTCGCCGTTCGCGATCCACGCGATCAGATCATCGCGGCACTCGACTCGCGGAGAGGATGCCCCCGGCTGCTTCGTCGACATCGCGCACTCCAGAATGCTTCGCCATCCGCTGATCCGGGCGGCGGCGTGCCAGTCGCTGTAACGCGCGCGGCGTGGGCTCTACCGCGTTTATGACGGCTGGCCCGAACGTCTGCAAGACTGCGCCGGTCCGCGTAATCCGTGCTCCTGACACCACGTCGTCATGAGCCTAAACCCAGTCGCCGACGGTTGCGTTCACCAGTGCGAGAACCGCGATCGCGGCTGTATCAGCCCTCATGACGCGGGGCCCGAGCGAAACGGGCACGACGTAGGGTTTGGCGAGCAGCATTTCGCGCTCTGCTGCATCGAACCCGCCTTCCGGCCCAACGAGGACGCCCACGGGCCCAGGCGGAACACTCGCGAGGGCCTCGAGCGGGTTCGCGACGGCGGTCGCTTCATCGCAGAACACGAGCGGTTCCTGCGATGGCCAGGCGTCCAGCGCGGCCTCGAGGCTCACGAGCGGATGCAGCCTCGGCACGGCCAGGACGCCGCACTGCTCAGCGGCTTCGATGATATTGGCTTCGAGCCGGTCGGCGTTGATGCGGTCGCCGACAGTCCGGCGGGTCCTGACCGGATGCAATTCGGAGACGCCA